>DAOVFD010000042.1 GCA_030668565.1 Microcaldota archaeon | reverse complement strand
AAGATATTTTCTTGTTTTTTTGAATTTGCCTTTTACCCTCTTCGTCTCTGTCAGGTAGTAGTAAACCTTGCCCTTGATTGTCTTCTTCTCTATGTAGACCATAGTTGGTTAGGGGGCACAACCTTTTTAAGCATTTAGGGGGCACAAAAAATCTGAACTTATGTGACTACATCCCGCACACTCAAAAACAAAAAGACGCTTTTCTGGTTTAACGATTTGGGATTGGTTGTTGGATGGATAAACCAAACTTATAGAAAAATATATGTCAGGTTGATTTCAATTCCTTAAGAAAACCCCTCTTCCATTTTGCGAATTCATTTAGGTTTATCCCAAGATATTCGCTATCTTTTGGATTGAAAAGCAAGACCTCTTTTCCCAGTTCATCTTCAAATTTCTTCAGGGAGAACTTCGAAACGATTTCTTTGTATTTTTTAACCGAAAAGCCGGAATGAATCAGAATGGTAAGGATATCTATCAAATCCTTCTTTCCCTTTATCGAGCCCCTTCTTTCAGTCTCCGCACCCTGCTTCAGAACTACCAGCACTTCAGGACACGGGACTTTCAACCCCTGCACGTTCATTATATATTCCTTCAGATGCTCCACAGGAAAGGACAGCCTCGAATATCCGGGAAGATAAATGTCTATGTCGAACTCCCCCATCTTTATCTCGTATTTCTTCAGCCTTTCGTTCTTCTCAAGCTGGAATTTGCTTCTGAATATATTGAGCGTATCGTAATCTATCACCACGTCTATGTCTTTTGATTTGTGTATTCCGGTCCAGAGATAGGCAGCCCATCCGCCTATAACTGTGAAATCATATTCTTTGGATAATGAAACCAGCTTCTCCCAGCTCTTTTTAGTTACAATCTCAGGCCAGAATCCCCTTGCCTTGATATCTGTCATTTGAACAGCCTCCTTTCAAGCGCATCCAGATAATCCCTTGCATACCATTCCTTCAGGTTCCATAGGTCAACGTATATCTGCGGGAGCGGGGCGATGTTCCCTTCCGGCATGAACTCATCCTTTTCCAGAACGAAAAGATTCGGCGGGCCTTTTCTTTCAGGAAACCGTTCTTTTATCTCTTCAAGGGTTTTTTTGTCCGCATATACGTAAACCTCCCCGTAATCCGCAGGGGCTTCGTTGTATAAGAAGCGGTAGCCGGAATATGCTGTAAAAACCGCTTCTGCAGGCATTTCCCCCTCGATTTTCTGTACGGGAAGGCTGCTTCTAGACGAATATATGAGATCCTTTGTTATATTCCTTGTTGTCGCCCAGAATGTAAGCGCTTTTCTTATGTCTATCATGTTGAAGGAGCGCGTTCTCTTTTCTATAGCGCCCATATTCTCAAGAGGTTTTACTGCGTTACTGACCGTGCTCAGGGAGAAGCCGAATTTCCTGGATAGCGAAAGCTGGGTGAAGGATAGTTGTTTTCTTTCCAGTGCTTCTGTTAGTATGTACCTGTATATTGCCTCTTTTTTCTTAATCATGTTTCTATTTATGAAATTCTTTATTTATAAATGTTTCGAAGAGTTTCGAAACTTAAGGATTTTTACAGGTTTAACGTTTTTAATGGGACTGGTTGTTAGGAGAGGGATGGCGAGGGAGCGAAAGCGGTAAAAGCACTCTATTCTCTTTGTTTTATTCTCCCTCTGATTTCTGAAACGAATTTCTTCGAATTTTCAACTGCTCTCTTCGCCTCATCTTCGCCTACAGCACCGGATTCGCCATAAACGACATCGTGTCTTCGTACCCTGTATCTGTTGAACGTGCTCACAAGACCAGAGGATTCCTTGGGCAGAACCGCAGCACAGAACTGAACAACGGCAAGATGATGCGCTTCTGCAAATGTTCTATATCCTTTATGCACCATCAATGCCATCCCTGCGGACAACATGGCGTTATAGGATATTGCAAGCGCCCATTCCGGATGACCTGTTTTGAGATTATCCTCCGCAGCCTTCAGGTCCCTGTCTGCACTTTCAAGCAGTTCTGCCGCATGCTTGGGGTCAACATCGATTTTCTCAATCATATGCTTCTTTAACAAGTCTGATAAATTCATCATAATCACCTGAAATCCACACTATTTTCTTTTTGGTGATATTTCCCAGGAAAGCACTTTTTTCCATCAGTTTTTTATGAAAATCCTTCTCAGTCCACAGGATAAAATTAATCTCTCTCTTCGTCTTTTTCTGAAGTTCAAGAATCACAGATGCCAGTTTTTCTTCAGTTATTTTTCCGACTGCCAGAAGGTCTATATCGCTCTTTTCAGAAATCCCGCCTGCCGCTGCGCTGCCGAAGACGAAGCAGTATCTTATTTCCTCCAGTTTCCGCAGCTTTTCCCTGATTTTTGTGATTATTCCTTCGGTTTTGCTGAACAGATTCCTCAGATCCTCAAGAAAACTGCAGCGGGTATTGGCATAGAAAAAAACCTGGTTTCCCTTTTTTTCGGAGAGCAGGATTCCGAGCTGCACAAGATTGTCAAGCTCTTTTTTGGCTTCGTAGGATGAAACGCCTGCCTGTCTTGCTATCTCTCTAAGATGTAGATCATCCGAAAACAGTACAACGTTCAGTACGGCCACCTCTGCTTTTGAACGCAACAGTCTTTCCAACATGTTAAATATCATATAACAATTGTTATTTTAAATATAACGATTTTGAGCGATTACGGCTATTTTAAAACATCCCCGACACTCAAAAACAAAAAGACGCTTTTCCGATTGAACGATTTAAATGGTTGTTAAAATTCATCCCTTAATTTCTTCATCCGTTCAACGAATTCATCTGCCAGTTCAACAATCTCAATTGCTCTTTTCTTTGAATAGTCATAATGGTAATCAGCACTCTGCCTTGCACTTGAAGATGCCTTGAAATCAGCGATATAACTGTTCTCAAGCTTTCCTTCGCTGCATAGAACATCGAGCACTTCACCGACTGCGAAATGCGATTTCTCCCTGTAGCCCATAAGAAACAGGATTCCTCTTGCAGAATGGAAAACAGCGAAATAAGCCTTGATTATAGTCCATTTGTAATCCTCTTCCTCCAGTTCGGTCTTCGCCCTCTTGAGGTCATACTCCGCCTCGTCAAATTCCTTTTCCGATAATTCCCTTGAAGGTTTGATTCTCTGAATATGTCCTTCTTCTATCAGCCCCTCGATATCCATCACATCAGCCTTATTTTGTCTTTCTCTATTCTTTCATAAAAAGGTTTGTCTTTCCTTGCCAACTGAGAGTATTCCTCATAAGTAAAATAAACCGGCTTGAGCTTTTCCATTTTTCCCAGTTTTCCTATTATCTCCCTGCTTGGTTTTTCCCCTATAATTAGCAAATCAATATCGCTCTTTTCAGTGTCCTCCCCTCTTGCCACAGAGCCGTAAAGATATACTTCGACTTCTTCCAATCCTTTCAGAAGCGGCAGTATTTCGTCTATCGAATGTAATATCTTGAGGTGCTTTGCCATGGGACTGGCACGTTTCAGCGAGTATCTTTTTGTTCTTCCTATTTCCTCTGTTTCAAGTATTCCTGCTTCAACCGATTCATGCAGGCCGTCCAATATGCTTTTCTTGGATATTTTGATTTCCTTCAATAACTTCTGCGCATGAATCTTCGTTGTAGGATGCTCGAGAAAATACCGTATCACTTTCGACGTTCTCTTTTTGCTTAATAGTTCAAATATTTTAACCATATAGTTCACATTAATATACTATATGGTATACATTTTTAAACCTATGACCTAATACCTCCTAATCAGAACATAGTATGAAATCATGTAAACCAGCAGTATGGCGTCGGCATAAGCTGTAGTGCTAAAACTTATCTAAATTGTGCATGTTGTTTTGGCACTACACGATTCGTAAGAATGCTTTAATGTATTATAATTAATTATAGGAAGCTATAAAAAGACTTCTTCTCTTAATTAATTCATGTACACAACAATACAGGTGACTGAGGAGCTGAAGAATTTCCTTGAGAAGATGAAACTATACGAAAGAGAGACCTACAACGAGGTCATCGAGAGGTTGGTCGAAGATGAATTGGAACTGACTGAAGAGACAAAGAAAGAGATAGAGACGGTTTTGAAGGAAGTAAAGGCCGGGAAATACGTTACTCACGAACAGGCGAAGAAAGAACTGGGTATCTGAATGTCTGAATATGAAATTATCTGGTCCAATAAGTCCATTTCCCAGCTTAATAAATTGCCAAAGACCATCAGAATAGCTCTTCATAAGGCTGTAGGTAAATTGAAAGAGAATCCGTATCAGAAAGGAGTCAAAAAACTCAGGGGATTGCCTTATTACAGATTAAGGGTAGGTGATTACAGGATAATATTCAATATCGATAATAATGTCTTTCAGATTCTTGTTATTCTAGTAGGCCATAGAAAGAAAATTTACAAGAATCTCTAACACTCAAAAACAAAAAGCGCTTTTAGAGCAGGGTATCCCCACTGTCTTAAAGTCCATTTGTGGGTATAACCGTTACCCCCACAATTTAAGAATGTTTTTGTGGGTATAACTATATGGCATTAAAGAAAAAAATAATCAAAGGAAAGCCGCACTACTATCTTGAGCGCAACCTACGTCTTGGAAAAAAACAATGGAAAACTTTTTCAGTATATGCCGGCCCTAAAAAACCAACTAAACTTCAACTGAAAAAGCTTGAAAAGCAGCTGGAATCAAAAATTAACGAATATGTACGCAGGAGCATTCTCAAACCCGATACAAAATTCATTGACAGAAAAACCGCCCTTGCTCTCGAACGCATAAAAAACGATTATTCTGAAATGTTAACGGAATACAGCAAGAAGAAGCTTGAAGATTATTTACGGCGCCAGCGCGAAATCTTCATAACCAATACCAATACGATTGAGGGGAGTAGGATAACTCTCGAGCAGACAAAAAAGATACTAAAGACGGCGAAAACATTCAAATCAGGCGACAGGGATGAAATAGAAGTTATAAATATGAAAAATGCTCTTGAAATATATGAGGATTTCTTGGATAAAAAAACCGATTTAAGCGAACGTTTTATCCTAATGCTCCACATGGCAATTCTCAAAGGAATAAGCGGCTATGAGAAACATGTCGGCACCTGGAGAGAAGTAAATGTTTTCATCAGAGGTTCAAGATATTTTTTCCCGGAATGGAGGAAAATCCCTAAACTGATGAAGGAACTCATGGAATGGTACCACTGTGAGAAAGATAATCTGCATCCTGTAGAACTTGCCTCTCGGTTCCATGCAAGATTCGTAACAATCCACCCATTTGCAGATGGAAACGGGAGGATGGCCAGGCTTCTTATGAATTATATACTGCAGCTGAACAGTTTTCCTTTTACAGACATACCTTTTGTAAAGAGAGATGAATATTTCGATTGCCAGGAGAAGGCGCATTTCAGGAAATATAAGCCCTTTATAGATTTTCTCGTTAAAGAGATGATTTCCCAGTTCAAGGAGTTCAAAAAGAGCATGAGAAAATAATCCCTACTTCAATACATCCCTAATACTCAAAAAACAAAAAGCGATTACGAATAAATAATTGTTGGGTTGTTTATTAGTTTTGGGATTGGGTGAACGGGAGCAAGAGAAGAACTTAAATATCAACGAAACGTAATAAAAGCGAGAGGTGAATGCTATTGTAGAACCAAAATATCCCTCCCTGGTCCGTAACTATCTGAAATACTGTTGATACCGCTCTTACGGAAAAGGGGAAGGAAAGGTAGATTTGTCTGATTCTTCTTTTCTTTACCCAGGTACATTGTTGCCATTAATCAACCTAATCAAAACGAATTCGGATATAAAGTACATTCATCCGACTAATCCTGATGTCGCTAATTACTTTAATACGATGGGACTTGGAAGTTCTCCTGGGTTAGGTGGTGATGCGCATTGTCCCCTCACACAATTAATCAAGGGGGAACGGTGGATCGATACGGCACTGCCACACATATATAGAATTCTTGAACAAGGTAAAAGGTGTGGTGGCGAGGTTGCCTTCAAATATATAGTGGGAATTAATCGATAATATAGACCAGCATTCTCGATTTGAAAATGCATATGTCCTGGGCCAAAGGTATGATTCAAAAAATTTTACTGAAATATGTTTCTTTGATGATGGTATTTCCATTCCAGGTCTTTTTAGTTCTAAAGGAATTGATTTTTCTAATGATTGTGAAGTAATTAAATCTGCAATAGAAGGGGCAACCACAAAACCTGAAGGAGGTAGGGGATTTGGTCTTGGAACTTCGTTGGCTCTACTTATTCAAGGATTGAAGGGGGAAATGTTTCTTGTTTCAAGAAGGGGCTCATTATATCTTGATGGTTCGAATGATCAACAACAATTCTATGAGCTGGACCCAAATCTCGAGCATTCAGGTACAATTATTACAATTAGAATACCATTTACATCTAAAACGGTCGATGCTACACCATATTATCAACGTAGAATCAAATTAGAAGTATAATAATTTGTGTTAGTTATTGTATTTTTATATAATCTTTTTAAATATATACATACCTAAGTAATATTATTAATCTAGCCAATTAATCTTAAAATAGGTGAAGATGATGCCGAAAACTGCCTCGAAGGTGATATTGATAAAGGACTTCATATCTGCTGATCTAGCCTTACGTAGGTCGGCTAACAGACTTTTCAACCACATTCGGTCTATACCAGAGAAAAAAATTATTGTCGATTTTGTTGGGATCCGTTCGATTACCAGGTCATTCGCCCACCAATATATCCTACGAAAGGATAAATCTAAAAAAACCATCAAACAGATCCACATCCCTAGAAAAGTAAAAGCAATGTTTGATATTGTTCAAAAACCGGTAGCTGAACCAGTAGCAAGAATTACTAGTTCAGAAAGTGTAGAATCCCTTCCACTTAGTGCAGATAGTTTAAGGTTCTAAGTAATCAATAATAATCTTCTCCGCCGTTATCCTAAAACATCCCCCACACTCAGAAACAAAAAACGCTTTCCGGGTTTAACGATTTTAATGGGATTGGTTGTTTAGGATTAAGCAGCGTCTTTATGATCCAGCGATTTTGTTATTTCCTGGCATTCCTTTTCAACACAGATTGCGAATCTCCTTAATGCTGGATTTTGCAATAGCAGTCTTAAGTTTTCTTTTTCAATTCCTCCATCAGTTGGTTTAAGGCTCGGCAGTTCTATTCCTGGAAGCTCTATCCCCATCAACCAGCCGAGGTGCTCTTCTCCAATCCCAAGAGAATAAGCAGCATCAATCTCGGCACTTCTTGCTTCTTCGTGCGAACCTGTTTTTCCTTCGATATGTTCGTGATACGCAACTATTGGGCGAAACTTTTCCGGTACTGCATCAGAAACTCCATATGCATATATATTTAATGCACCATTATCTCCCAAAATTTCATCTGGTAGTATGAAATATTTGAATCGTTCTCCCTGTATTTCAGTTTCAATTAAGGTATTTTCGCACGCAGCTTTGAAATATCCATAAGATATTATATCATGTAGCTCGGTCACACTATTTCTTGATCCACCTAATTCTAGCAATAATTCACGTGATTTTAATGGCAATTTTTCTATAAATTTTTCAATATCTTTTATTTCTGGTATAATTCTTGTGAATAATTGCGAATTAATGGAAGGACATTTTTCTAATTGGCGTTTTATAAATCTCACTAACAGTTCTGGGAATTTTTCTTTACTTCTAAAAGGCCTTGCTCCAGGCGACTCAGCAAATGACCGAAATATCTCCTTTATATTATCTTCATCCTTTTCCTTCATAAGCGCTTTCCAGGCTAACTCAGAAGAAGATTCGGTACCAAGTTCAATAAATAATCTTGCTACTTCTAGTCTTATACATGGATTTTTGTCAAGCAGTAATGGTTTAAGTTTTTCTATAACCCGTTCTTTCTCCCCCGCTTTCTCTTCCAAAATTTTTCCTACAGTGTCGCATAAACAACCGAACTCACCTTCTTTTTCCTTAAATGCATGGTCAAGTAAAAAATCAAGCGTAGTTGGAAAATTTAAGTAGGATAAGGCCGCATATGCAGAGCCTCGAGTAAAGGAATCATCACTATGTGCAGCATTTATCAGAAGATTATATATCGCTTCCTTTGTTCTTCCTCCATAACCTGCGAATTCAAGGGTTTTGTTAAGTGTCTCATCACTGAATTTTGCAGCATTAATAGCCAGTCCCAAAAGATCTACTGAATCCTTTTTGTATAATGCTCCCTTAATACACAGCGCTAAAATTTCTGCTTCTGATGTTTCTAAAATATCATAATTCGTTTTAACCAGTCTGGGGATCCCATTCTTCTGAATTCCTTCCCTTAGATGCTCTCTGGTTTGTGATTTACGTTGCTCTCGAGAGGTTACCTGAGTCTTTCTTCTCATGTTATAATCTATATACAAAAGCGTTTATAAACCCGTACAATTACCATCCCTCAATGTCTTTCAATTTTTTTCCGTTAATGAATAGAGTATTTTCGCCCAGATAGCGCTTTTACGGGTTTGGTGCAAGATCGATTTAACCTCACAGATATTCAAAGTCTTCATTTTTGTGGGGTTAAGAATT
>DAOVFD010000151.1 GCA_030668565.1 Microcaldota archaeon | reverse complement strand
GGAGACAGAAGCCTCCGTAATTTACCAAAAAGGAAAGCCCTATGCAATTCTAGGGATTGGGAGAGACATCACCGAGCGCAAAAGGGTAGATGAGGAAATGAAAAATTCAGAGGAGCGGTTAAAGATATTATTTGAATTCGCACCGGATGCTTATTTTGTGAACGACTTTAAAGGTAACTTTGTCGACTGCAACAAAGCTGCAGAGAGATTAACGGGTTATAAAAAGAACGAATTATTAGGAAAGAGTTTCTTAAAATTGAAACTACTGTCTCTAGATCAAATCCAAAAAGCAGTTAACGGTTTGGCCAAGATTATCATGGGTAAAACCATGCCGCCAGTTGAATATACTTTAAAGAGAAAAGATGGCAGTCAGGTTGAAGTGGAAATACACTCATATCCTGTAAAGATCAGGGGTCGAACTTTAGCGACAGCCATTGCCCGAGACATCACTGAGCGCAAGAAGGCGGAAGAGAAAGAGAAGCAATACGCCTCCAGCCTTGCTTTTTTGTCAAGAACCGCTATGGAATTCGTGGAGCTTCCTCCAAGATCGGATATCTATCAGTTCATAGGCAAGCGGCTAAGAGAACTCGTGGGGAACTCTTTCGTTCTAGTTAATTCATTCGATGAGACCACTCAATGCACTCAGGCACGGGCCTTTTTGGGAGTGAGAAAGGAAATTGAAAGCGTACTAAAAATTTTAGGAAAGGATCCTAGAGAGATGTCCTTTCCGATAAATGAAGAAGCGCGGGCAGGACTTACCTCTGGGAGGCTGGTAAAAGTTCCCGGAACCTTGTATGTCTTAAGTTTTGAAAAAATTCCAAAGCATATCTGCACTACTTTGGAGAAACTTCTCAATTTGGGAGACATCTATGTTATGGGCTTCACAAGGAAGGGGAAGCTATTTGGAAATGCTGTAATCATAACAAGAGGTAGAGCCGGGCTGGAAAAAAGAGATCTTATAGAAACATTCATAGGCCAGGCATCGGTAGCTCTTCAACGCAGGCGGGCGGAGGAAGAATTGAAAAAATATCGTGAACATCTTGAAGAGATGGTCGAAGAGCGTACCGCCGAAATAAAAACGGCCAATGAACGACTTCAGCGGCTAATCACCGAACGCACAAACGCGGAAAGGGCCCTGTTAGAGTCTGAAGCAAAGCTGCAAAAGCAAAAATCAGCTTTAGAACAAAAAAATATAGCCCTTGGGGAAGTCATAGCGCAGATTGAGGTAGAAAAAGGAAGCATAAAAGATGATATTGAGACTAATGTAAATATAGTAGTATCTCCGATTTTAGAAAAGCTTAAAAAAGAGAAAGCTAGCGCTAAATACGTTACTATGCTCAAATATCACTTAGGAAGATTAACTTCTTCATTTGGCAGTGAAATAACAAAAAAAAGCTTGAAGCTAACTCCCAGAGAAATCGAAGTTTGCAACCTGGTGAAAGGTGGTCTTACAAGCAAAGATATTTCTAATCTTTTAAACATTTCTCACAGGACGATAGAGAAGCACCGCAGAAATATTAGGCAAAAATTGGGAATATCTAATAAGCGTATTAACTTAACTTCCTT
>DAOVFD010000119.1 GCA_030668565.1 Microcaldota archaeon | reverse complement strand
TCCGTTGTATGAACAACAACATCGTTTATTGCAGCTATCTTTTTCCCTTTCAATCCAGCTTCAAGCGCCTGCAGATTGACTGTTTTATCCTTCAGTTTTTTGAGTATTCCCATTTTCCAGGAATCGCGTCTCAGCTGGCAGACAAAACTTCTTTTACTTCCTATTCCGAGTATTTTTCCCTCAAGTCTTCCCTTGTAATTCGCATAAAGGACTGTTCCGTCCCCTCCGATACACACCGTTGCGTCTGCCCCCCTTTTCACTATCTTATGGCCGCGGGAAACAAGAAATTTTTTCAGTTCTTTTTCTGCCTTATCCGTCCAGTGCTTCAAAGGATTGTGAATAAGCTTGATTTTCATAAAAAGAAAAAAGACAGTAAGAGTTTAAAAAACAAGAAGAAAATTCAGGGGGCCCCACCTTGAGAAGGAGGGGTGATGGGTGGGTGGTGAGTGCCCCCGTCAGCATGAGCTATTGATAGTCGGGTATGTCAAATCCCTCCATCATCAAATCCGTGAATTCATCCATTGTGCAGACATTCGTTGTTGGCACTGCAAATTTGCTTTCATCATATCTCCAGGGTGAACACTCAAAACTGGTGTCCGGCATTTCCTCAAAGTCTGGTGTTGTCGCATAAGCATCATATTCAGTGGGTTCACCTGGTTCCTGTTCTTCAGGCTCCATCTTAATCCATGCACATTGTGGGTACTCGTCAGCCATAAAGTTTGTCATGTATGTTATCTCGCCCAGTGTAATCATTATCATCTCTTTTCCATCATAAGATGATTCGTATCTTATTTTGTTTTCTCCCTGCATATACATCCTGGCAGTTGTTGTTTCTCCCTGGTATGTTGTAGTTATATCACACACAACAGGAACTCCCAATGCTGCAAGCTCCAGATATGCCATTCCGGAATAATCAGTTGTTCCTCCGGTTGCTGGTGCTCCTTCCCCAGCAGGAGGTGTTTCCTCAACTTCCCCGGTTTCTTCAGCGGGTGCGGTCACTCCTTCAGTTTCCTGCGCAGGAGGCTGCTCTGCAGGCGCTCCAACACATCCAAAAATCAGCAATCCGGCCATTATCATCAAAACAAAAACAAACCTTCCCAAAAAATCACCTGCGGTTAACTCTTGAATAATATTTTTAAATGTTCTATCGGTTTGCACCCTCTCCACATAATTTTTATATCCTTCAGTCCGAAATATACAAGGATGATTGAAATAGAATTTTTGGGAAAAAAGATGAAAAACCCGACAATACTAGCCTCTGGCATCCTCGGAGTAACAAAAGAAAGTCTTGAGCGGGTTGTGAAGGAAGGGGCAGGAGCCGTTACTACAAAATCCCTGACAATCGAACCTCGCAGCGGCCACCCCGGACCAAATATAATTGAAACGGATTGCGGACTACTTAATGCGATGGGTTATCCGAATCCGGGAATAAAGGAAGGGCTTAAGGAATTCTCAAACTGGAAAATGAAAGAGCCCCTGATAATAAGCATAGCAGGAATGAACGAAAACGAATTTTCAAAGCTTGCGGAAGAAATTGAAAACTCAAAAGTAAAATGTTCTGCCATAGAAGCGGTAATATCCTGTCCGCATACGCCGGGTTACGGCCTTATGGCAGGGCAGAGCAATCCGGATTCTGTTTCAAAAACAGTCAAGGCGATAAAAAGAAAGACAAGGCTGCCTCTCATAATAAAACTTTCCCCGTCAGTTCCCGGCGAAGTTACAATGGCAAAAGCGGCGGATGAAGCCGGTGCCGATGCAATAAACATGGGAAATACTCTGGGGCCAGGCATGA
Organism: Microcaldota archaeon; assembly: GCA_030668565.1. GTDB lineage: Archaea > Micrarchaeota > Micrarchaeia > Anstonellales > Bilamarchaeaceae > JAVZJR01. The sequence goes on along the minus strand of DAOVFD010000119.1, from coordinate 963 downwards.
GAATAAACCTGGAACGGAGAAAACCGGTACTTGGTTTTGGTTGCGGGGGCCTAAGCGGTCCTGCGATGAAACCCGTTGCCTTGAGATGCGTTTACGACATATACGAGGCGGTGGACATACCGATAATAGGAACGGGCGGGATAACAACAGGTGAAGACCTTATAGAATACATGATGGCGGGTGCATCCGCAGTAGGCATAGGAACAGCGCTGCATTACCGGGGTCTGAGTTCCTTCAGGAGAATCTCGCAGGAAGCCCGGACATGGCTTGAGGATAACGGCTGCAAGAACATAATGGAAATAGCGGGTGTTGCCCATGACTGAGTATCCTATGATAACAGCAAAAATAAGGAAAGTCCATAAGGAAAACTACAAAGTGACTACTTATGAACTCGATTATAAGCTTGATGCAGAGCCGGGGCAATTCATAATGCTCTGGTTGCCTGGCAAAGGGGAAAAACCAATGGGAATAGCCAATACCGACCCGATGATGATTTCGGTTGCGCACGTGGGTGGATTTACGGATGAGATGAAAAAACTCAAAGAAGGAGATGTTCTTTCTTTCCGCGGGCCGATGGGAAACGGCTTCAAAATACCTGAAAAGGCAAATTCAATACTTCTTGTTGCGGGCGGAACCGGCGTTGTTCCGTTGCATCTCCTTGCAAAAAAAGCCAAAAGCAAAGGCATACGGGTGTTCGCTGTTCTCGGGGCAAGAACAAAGGACGAGCTTTCATATGAAAAAAGACTCCTCAGGTTAACAGAAGAGCTTCTTGTAACAACCGATGACGGCTCGAAAGGTTTTAAGGGAAATGCGGTGGACGGAGCCAAAGAGCTTTTGAAAGGACACGTAGTGGATGTGGTCTGCAGCTGCGGCCCTGAAAAGATGATGAAATTCCTTGCGGAATTCTGCCAGAAAAAGAACATTCCATGTCAGCTTTCCCTTGAACGTTATATGAAATGCGGC
>DAOVFD010000023.1 GCA_030668565.1 Microcaldota archaeon | reverse complement strand
AATTTCAATTAACATGCCGTTCAGTGCGTCATGCCATTTATACGATTTGGAGAAATGCGACTGGGCGCTTAGGTACCATCTGTAATTGTTTCTTGCATATTCTTCTGTCAATCTCCTGACATTGTATTCTATTCCAAACATAATTTTTTCATGTTCGTTTTCTGCATTGCATCTATCTTCCACTCTCTTGTCCGCTTTGAAATCTGAAAGAAGTCTTTTGAAATGTTCAACAATGACATTCTGTGACATTTTCTCTATTTCATCAAACGAAAGCCTTCTATCGCCGGCCCATTTCGTTTCTCTCTTTATCTCTGGTTCTATATCTGCCTTGATTACATACTCATACTTTTCGAGTAATTTCTCTATTTCAGGAGGAGTTTCAGAAGCCCTTCCCAAGGCCTTTCCTCTTTTCTCATTTGCAAGATAAACTCTTATCAGGTTGCATTCGTCAATTTCCCTTGCCTCTTCAAGACTTTTCTTAAGACGTTCTGGGTCTATAACGGAAACACGTGTCGTTCTTTCTATAGTTTCACTAAGCCCGGGTATCAATGTACTCCTTACGGTCGGTACCGACTCCACCTCTTCACGATACGCTTGCCCGATAACTATCAATTTCCTGTTATCGAGCGGTACACACATCCTTTCGGCGATTGAATAGAGTAATGCCATACCTAATGGATAAATTGTCTCTGCAGGCTTCACATTAGTAGTAATCTCGTTGTTGTGAAACTCCATAAATTCTTCAGGATCGCAGTGGTCAGGACTGTATTTCATTTCCTTCCTTGCGCTTACCAGTTTGGCTATGGGCCTTATGCTATCAAGGTCAAGCATTTTCACCACAAGTTTGCCGTCTTTTAGGACAGCCCCCATATTTCCGAGTTTGAAATCGTTGTGAACAAGACCCTGTGGTGCTTCTTCGCTTCTGTAATCCTCAAGATACGATATTGCATCAAGTATTTGTATTCCTGCTTCCAGAACATCATTTGTTAATCTGGTTTCACCTTCTACAGACCAAAGATAATCATTTATTGCATGTGGGATATATTCCATCTGGGAAACAAGTCTTGCATTTTCTGTTCTGCTTTCCTTTCCGTCCGGATAAAACAGAACAATGTCTCCGGTTGATGAGACAATGTTGAGATGGTTTAATCTATTCAGGTTATTAATTTCCATTCCAGCTTCCATGAACAATCTTTTGATTAGGTACTCCCTTCCGGCAGCATCAAGCTCCAGATTCTTCAATATCTCCTCTTCGTTCTTTAGCATCTTGAGCACTACAAGCTCTCCAGGATACTCCTTTCCATTTTTAGTTGTTATTTTTTCAGCTAGATACACATCGCCAGCTATATTTTCCTCGGAAGACAACTTTCTTACTATCTTGAAGCGTCCCCCCTCGAATGGTATTTCCTTTATCTCTTTTTTTCCCTCTGCAAAATGGGTCTTCCTGAACGTTTCACTTATTCTTTCCTTGATGGCAGCAGATGCAAGTTCGGTTTTTGCGTATTCCAGTTTTTGTGCTCCAGGTGTTGGACGTGGCTTGTCGTCTTTACAAAAGAACTCATCGAAAACAGCATTTACACTCTTACGATTTTTTGTGGTATTCCTGCTGACGCTCTTTTCTGGTTTCTTACCCTGCCTCATGGTTATATATGTGTTAGTAAAGGTATTTAATTGTATCTTATTCTTACTCCTTAAGCAACTTCAGAAGAAGAGCCTCCTGTGCCCACATCCTGTTCTCTGCCTGGTCCCATACTGATTTCGCATTCTCACCATCAAGCACTTCATCGGTTATTTCAGCTCCTCTGTGGGCAGGCAGGCAGTGCAGTACAATACAGTCCGGTTTTGCAAGTTTGAGGAGTTCGCCATTTAACTGATATGGTGCAAACTGCTTCACTCTCTCTTCTGATTGACTCTCCATACCCATGCTTATCCATACGTCGGTATAAATAACATCAGCACCAGCAACCGCTTTTTTCGGGTCGGACTCAACATCTACCTTTGCGCCGGTTTTCCTTGCCGCTTCGACGTATTCATCCTTTGGCGGGAAATGCGATGGTGAACAGAGAACAACATGCATCCCATAGCGTGCAGCTGCAAGCATAAGCGAGTTTGCAACATTATTCGCGGAATCCCCGATATAAACCAGCTTACCTTTTTCCTTTCCATATTCTATTACCGTTTGCATGTCTGCAAGAGCCTGGCATGGATGTTCGAGGTCTGTAAGGGCGTTAATCACAGGTACGCTCGCCGATTTTGCAAGCTCCTCAAGAGTTGTCTGCCTGAACAAGCGTGCACTTACTACATGCCCATAGCGGGAAAGCACCCTTGCGGTATCTGCCATAGTTTCCCCCCTGCTTATCTGGGAGCTCTTGAAATCCATGACGATGGAACGTCCACCAAGGTTATATATGGCAGTCTCAAATGAAATTCTGGTCCTTGTTGACGGTTTCTCATAAAGGGAGATAAGTACCTTTCCTTCCAGGTCATCCCTGTTCCTGTTCCCCTCCTTCTTCAGCTCTATGGCTTTGTTTATAACTTCCTTCATTACGTCATCCGGCATATCCTTTATAGTCAGTAAATTCATTTCAACACCTCTCAAATCCGTTTAAAATCAGGTAACACTCTCTCATAAAATCTTTTAAAAAGCTTCCCCACTATATTTAAATATCTTTAGGAACAAATTTTCAATTCCATCATTGTGTGATTTAATGACTAAAATAAGAATAAGACTCAGCGGAGAGAAACCAGCGGACCTGGAGAATGTTACAGAGCAAATACGCGAGCTTTCAAAGACGTTAGGCATGAATTTCTTCGGCCCGGTCAGACTTCCAAGAAGAAGGATTATCATCACTACGCGGAGGACTCCGTGCGGTGACGGTACTGATACTTACGAGCACTGGGAGAAAAGGCTTTCAAAGAGGCTTATCGAAGTCGAGGGAAATGAGAAATACATAAAGCAGATTCTCAGAATCAAGGTTCCGACCAATGTACTTGTTAAGATTTTGCTTAGCTGATTCTTTTTAATCTCTTTTTGATTCTATCATAAGCATGGTCAGGCTTATTTTTGATGAGATGCTCAAAAGAACGGCAACCTGGTGCAGGATATTCGGTGTTGACAGCAAACATGTGAAGGACATGCCTGACAGCGAAATAATTAAGATGGCAAAAGACAAGCAGCGAATCCTCATAACCCGTGATGAAAAACTTGCGGGCATATGCAAAAATCACGATGTCGAAGTCATTCTTCTTGAGAGCGATGACCTTACCCAACAGCTCAACCAGCTGAAATCAGCTCTTGGTGGCATATTTACATTTCCGGAAAAGACGAGATGCCCTGCATGCAACGGGGAACTGGAAATAGTTGACAAGGAAAAAGTAAAGAACAAGGTTATCGATAATGTCTACAAACAAAATGAAAAATTCTGGTTATGTAAAGAATGCAAAAAAGTCTACTGGAAAGGCAGCCACTGGAAAAACATAACAAGAATATTTGAAAGCATAAAATAATCAAACCAGTAATCCTCCCTGTTCTTGCCCGAATATCGTGAGAACAATGTCGATTCCTGCGAGTATTATCGCAAGTATGAAAAGAACTACACCTGCAATCAGTAATTTTACTCCAATGTTTTTCTGTTTTTCTTTGCTTTTATCTTTGGAAATGAGATAAAGAATAGCGCCTATGGCAAAAAGAGGCGGTCCAACCAATATAAACAAAATTGATGTAGCGGATAGTATATCTGTCATGTTATTTCCTCAGTACTTCCCGCGTTTCTTCCTTTTCAGGTTCCAAGAGTTCTTTTATTTTTTCATAAACCGCCTTCGCCCTTTCAGTATTGTCCTGTGTGACGTTGCAGACGAAAACATCAGCATTTACGAAATTCTCTTTTTCAGGCCAGGTGTGAACAGAAACATGCGATTCGGCAAGGACAACCACTCCGGTCACCCCGTTTCCCTCTCCGAATTGATGAAAATATGTTCCAACAACTGTAAGCCCGTTGTTTCTGACGATTTCAGAAAGTCTCTTTTCCAATTCTTTCTTGTTTTTCAGAAGTCCGTTGTTTTTGCATCCGAAGAATTCGGAAATGATGTGTAGTCCCCCCATCTGTTCTCACCTCTTTTTACAGTTTTATTTTCGAAATATAAAGAAGTTTTCTGTTATTTTTTCTGTAGGATTAATATTTAAGTTTAACGGTAGACTTTCTTATCCATGATTTTACTTGCTTTAATCGTCTTGCTAGCCCTTTTGGTCTTTTACGCCATACTGCAGACCGACTTATCCGGTCTGGTTAAGTTTTTTCTTGTAGTGGTGGAGATGATTATTGTAAGCCAGATTTTCATAAGAAAATATAATTTGCCTACCGAACTTGGTTTCGTACTTCTAAAAAGTGACAAAGGAGTGAAAACGGTAAACAATCTTGCGAAGAACAAAAAAGCATGGGAATTCTTTTCAGATGTGGGCTCAACGATATCCTACGGTCTGTTGAGTACTGTGTTGATGCGCAGGAATACTTCATGGAAATCGGTTATTACAGGTATGGCGTTCCTGTTGATACTTACCATGTTCATAGCACCGCTGGCGATGGAATTTCTCAGACTCGTTCTTACAGATACCCCAATACTTGAAAAGGAGCAGTTGGTTGTTTTTCTGGATGCCCAGACCACTGCACTCATCATGTTCGCTGTGCTTATTCTCGGGGGTTTTTTCGCAGTACTTTTGTTAAGCATCATATACTACGGGGCATACATACTTGCCCAGGTTGTGGAACTGATAGTAAGCGGTGTCGATACCATATCATCAACCTCTCCAGGCGGGACGCTTCTTCTGCCCGGAGTGAATCTCCCGTTTTTTGAGGGCATACTCGCACTTATTGCAATACTGCTTGTCCATGAAGTTTCACACGCCGTCCTTGCAAGGATAGCCAAGGTCCCTATTAAATCATCAGGGATAGTCCTCTTCGGAATCATACCGATGGGTGCCTTTGTTGAACCGGACGAAAAGAAACTGGAAAAGCTCGACAGGGTAAGGCAAACGAGAGTTCTTGTGGCCGGCCCTACAGCCAACTTTATCTCCAGCATTGCATTCTTTCTGTTATTTGTGGCTTTACTGCTCCTGTTGAGGACTGATTTCATTGTTGAAGGAACACTCCTTTACTCAGTAATAAAATTCCTGAATATTACTGCAGGTCTTGTATTTTCGCTTAATTTCATAGTAGCTACTGTGAACCTGCTTCCCCTTCCGGTATTCGACGGCTACAAGCTGCTTGAGATAAATGTGCCAAACAAACAGATAGTAAAGGCAGTTATGATAATCACACTTGCCGCCTTCATAATGAATTTCGTACCCTGGTTCTTCATGAGTTAGAAATAGCCGGTAAGAAGATATTTTATCATTTTCTTTCGTTTTCTATCTGGCTTTTTCTTTATTTTTGATTTCTTGTTTGGCTTGTTCTTTCCGGTTCTTGCTTTCTTTTCAGATTGTAATCTTATTTCAGGTTTTTTCCTGATTTTGGAATTCTTTTTCTTTTGTTTTTTCTTCGTGATTTTCGGTTTGGGTATTTTCTTCCTGCCATGAATTTTTTTCCCGGTTTTTTGGATAATTGCCTTTTTGTGTATCTGTTTTTTCCTTTTGTTTTTCAGGAGTTCTTTAATCTTCAGTACTGTTCTCCTCGTCTTTTTGATTATTTTCTTTATCTTTTCTTTAGCTCCCTTCTTTTTTCTTTTTCTCTTCTTTGGTTTTGGTTTTGTGGTTTTTATTTTAGGAAGTTTGGTAGCCTGCCTTTTGTGTTTTTGCTTTGGCAATTCAATTTTTGAAAAATCTGTTTTAGGTAGCCGATATCTGAAATTATCTTCTTTCACAGGTTTCTCTATAATATGTGTTTTTTCTGCTTTCGGTCTGTAAGGTAAAAACACCAGTTTTTCCTTTTTTCTTTTTTCTACTTTCGGATTTTTCTGTTCATTTATTTCCTTTCTATTTTGTTCAGGAAGTTGAATCTTATTATATCCCGAACTTATCGGCATTTTCACAACATCCGCATTTCTGTTCATTTCATAATTTGGTTGTTCAAAACTCGTTTCATGCATGGGATTTGAATTCACAGTTCCGTTATCACTCGTCTGTGAAACAGCGCTTCCTGGCGATGCAATCGGTATTACCGAAATGCTTGTTTCAGGAAGGTTCGAAATAAATTCAACGTGATCGAATATATTCTCTTTTGATTCGATTATTTTTATATGAAGATAAGAAACTTCACAGGTACTGCTGAATTGCACTGCTTCATTATGGAATAAAACAGGACTAACCCTGTTTTCCATGAATTTCAGTTCATGCTTCATTACATTCTCAAGATTGATATCATCATAAACAAAGCTTTCTATTTTCTGATATTCTCCTATTGGCATTATTTCTCCCGTTTCCTTGTCACCCACCTGCAGTTCATACCCGTTCACTTCTACGTCTTTTTCTCTTGTAGATGCATGACAGCCTTCCATCTGTTCTTTTTTTGATGCTTTAAGGAAATCCGCCGGTGTTCCAGGATCTACCGTACTATTTACTTCCTTATAATACAGTTCCGTTATACCCTGCGTTTTCATTTCGTCTCCGCTTGGGAAAATAAGTTCATTACCTTTAACAACAACAGGCACTCCGTTTTCTCCTATAGTAAACTCCGGACCTCCCTTACTTTTCTTTGAATGTTCAATAACTATTTTTTTGTCCTTATCACTCATTTTCCATTCTATGTTTTTATCATCTTCCCTTAACCCTTCTTTTGCTAGGCATTCACCATCTACAATCATGGCAACAACCCACCACTTTCCTAATTTACTATCCCACTGTTTTGCAATTCCGCCGCCGTTTTCCAGCATTGCTCTTTCTGTCCATTCTTCAACTTTTATATCATCGGGCGCAAGGATGCTGGCCCTTACTTTTCCGAGCACTATCGTTTTTATTACGAGTTCCTTTCTTCCCTCAAATCCTTTTTTCTTCTGCTCTGGTCTGTTCGTTTGTCTGCTCTGCGCATGGAATTGTACCTCCGCCATTAATTCACCAAAATCTAGATTACCGGTCTTTTCGTAAGCTTTCTGGGCAATGAAAGTTTCTCAAATGGTTTTTCCTCATTCTCTTTTTCTATCATTTTTATGAGTTCTTTGATTTCCATCTCTTTCTTTTCACCAGTCTCCCTTATTGTTACCGCAACCTTTCCTGATTTCTCCTCTTTCTCACCGATAACTGCAATATAGGGAATCCACTCTTTCTGTGCCTCCCTTATTTTCTTTCCAAGTGTTTCGCTTTTATCATCCAGGTCAACCCTCACTTTGTGTTTGTCAATATCCTTCATAGTTCTCTCTGCATGTTTCATCTGCCCATCACTCACAGGTATTATCCTTAGCTGTGTGGGTGATATGAAAACAGGAAGCATTGCCTTCTCGCCCTTCGCCATCTTCATTGCTTCTTTTTCCAGAAGCGCATATATCACCCTTTCAATACTGCCGCTTATCGATGCATGGAGTATCAGCGGCCTTTTCTTTTCGCCATTCTTATCAACGAATGATATGTCAAAAGTATCAGCATTCTCAACATCAATCTGCACAGTTGTCAATGCGCTTGCCTTACCCATGCTGTCAACGAAATTGAATTCAAATTTGGTTATGAAATAGGCATATCTTTCCTTGAACAGTTCCAGAAGTATCGGTTTTCCAGCTTTTTTAACCATCTTCATGTACCAGTCCTTGTTCTCCTTAAAGAAGTCCTCCTGGATTCTGAATCCGACTTCGTTTTCAATCCCATACATCTCCAGCCAGTCCAAACCCAAGTCGAACTGTCTTTCAAAATCCTCTTTTGCCTGATCAATGTCTGCAGCAAAGGTGTGCATATCAGGCATTGTAAATGCCCTAAGCCTCTTCAAACCAGCAAGCTCACCACTCTGTTCCCTTCTGAAAGAATACTTTGTTAACTCGAACATTTTCAATGGAAGGTGCCTGTAGGACATCACCATATCATGCGCAATCAGAAACTGACCGAAACAAGCCGCGAATCTCAGGAAAAGTTTTCTGTCCTCGCTCAGCACAACATACTGCCTTGCGGGAAACCTGTTAAGGTATTTCTTAAGTGCGGGATGCTCGAAATCATACATTATCGGCGTCTCAACTTCCATAGCCCCATACCCAACGCACGTATTTGTTATTGAGTTCTCGAGCAGCTTCTTGATGAGTTTTCCTTTTGGAAGGAATCTGAAATTTCCAGGATCGCTGCCTGGCTCATAATCTATAAGCGAATGTTCTTTCATTAATTTTATGTGCGGGGGTTCTTTCTCATATGCCCTGACCTTCTTCGTTTCATAAGTGGCGAATTTTTTCAGATTCTCATTTTTTCCGTAATTGAACTTGTCAATCTCATGCATCTTCCCGTCAACATCAAGGATAACGAACCTTGTTTTGATTTCCGCCTCCTTTTTCACACTTTCTGATATCTCCTCTTCCTCTTTTTTCCCGGCAACCTTCTCTGCTCTGAATTCTCTTGAAAGTTCGCTGAGGGGATGGCCTTTACATTTCAATGTATACCCTTTGTACCATCCGAAAGGAGAATGGTCAACTTCATAATCTTTTTTCAGCAGTTCTTCGGTTTTCGAAAGAACCTTAACAGCAATATTCGGAGCAGAAGGTTTTGAAGTAAGATGAACCAGCGGATAAAGAAGTATTTTTTTCGTATTGACTTGTTCTGCAACCGATGAAATTTCTTTTGCAAGTGCCTTCGCAGTTGCTGCAACATCTTCATCATCTTTCTCAACAGAAGTGAAAACAACAAGCACTTCCTCGTATCTTTTGCTTTCTTTTTTCTCAAGCTTTTCAGCATCGTCTATTGCCTTTTTCAGCGGCTCAACTTCGATATAATCCGCATGTATGGTGAGAATTCTCATTTCAATAACCCCTCTTGAAAATATGAACTACTGCAGGTGCTCCGCTTCCCCCTACATTATGGCTGAGACCAAGCTTGGCATCCCTCACCTGCCTTCCTTCGGCTTCACCCCGAAGCTGCCAGGTAAGCTCGACAGCCTGTTTTACTCCGGTAGCTCCTACGGGATGGCCCACGGCTTTCAATCCTCCGGAAGTATTTACAACAACATCTCCCCCGAATTCTGTTTTTCCTTCAAGGGTTGCCTTTCCTCCTTCGCCTTTCTTGAAGAATCCCAGGTCCTCTATCGCCATTATCTCTGCAATGGTAAAGCAATCATGCACTTCGGCAACTTCGATATCCTTAGGAGAAACATTTGCCTGTTTGTAGGCCTTCTCTGCAGCAATTTTTGCCGCCTTTAATTCAGTAATGCTTTCACGCGAACTGAGCGCAATGGTATCGCTTGCCTGCGCACTTGCAACAATTTCAATTGGTTTCTTCGTATAGCTTTCGGCAATCTCCATCGGTGCAAGCACCAGACACGCAGCCCCGTCCGTTATTGGTGAGCAGTCGAATACATGAAGCGGGTCCGCAACCATTTTCGAATTAAGAACGTCATCAATTGTTATTTCCCTCTGGTATTGGGCATATCTGTTCTTTGTACCATGCTTGTGATTCTTTACTGCCACTGCCGCAAGCATCTCACTTGTTGTACCGTAATCATGCATATGCCTTCTTGCCATCAATGCGTATAATCCCGGAAAACTGGCCCCCATGAACAACTCCCATTCCTGGTCACCTGCTCCTCCGAGTGCATTGCTTACCTCTCCTGTACTCTGTTCGGTCATTTTTTCGACTCCACCGACAACCACGATGTCCTTCATTCCAGAACCAACAGCCATGATTCCCTGTCTGAGCGCAAGCGAACCAGATGCACATGCGCCCTCAACTCTTGTAATAGGTATGGGGTTAAGTCCCATGTAATCAGCTATCAATGCCCCAACATGCTCCTGGCCGATGAGTCTTCCTGAAGCCATGGTTCCCATGTACCCGCCGTCTATCTTGTCTCCTGATACCCCTGCATCTGTAAGCGCCCTTATTCCTGCTTCCACGACCAGGTGCCTGTAACTCTGGTCCCAGTTCTCACCGAATTTTGTCATTCCAGTGCCTATAATTGCTACTCTTCTCATGCGTCTACCTCTTGTTAATAAGCAGAAGTTAATCTAGAGAAGAGGATAAAAAGGTTTTGATAGGGATTACGACAATACTGTTAGTATGACTATGCACATATATTTATATAATTTTATGTTCATTAAAATAAAAAGTTTGGAAAATTGGGTGGGAGAACACAATGACAAGGCTTAAAAAGCTGGATTATATATCTATAGGTGGAAACATAGGTCTTAATGTGGATGAGAAAGACCTCACCATATTGGCAGAACTGAGACAAAATTCAAGAATTCCCATAAGAGAAATAGCGGAAAGGGTGGGCATGCATCCAAATACCGTTTTCCAGCGAATTGCAAGATTGGAGAAGCTAAAGATTATCCGCGGTTATCGCGCCGATATAGATTTTGATAAACTTGGCTATTCCTATTGCGCCGTGGTTATGATGAAAGCGGCAAACAGATATGTTAACGTCGACAACCTCTGGAGGGAAATCAATATCCCGGAGATTCAGGCATTCTATAGAATTACCGGGGAGAGTGATTGGGTGGCAACTGTCCGCGCAAAAAGCCAGAGGGAGTTTGCTGCTGTAATAGGAAACATTTCATCCAGGGGATTTGTAAAAACAGTCAGTCATATCATTCTGGGCACTGAACGGGATCCCTTTGCTTACAATCCCTTTATCAAAAGGCACAGGAAGTAGTTATATAAAACCCCTTCGCACTAATAATACTGCAACGATGACGACACCGTCTAATTTTTAAATCCTCTCTGTTAATTAGTATTGTGGTAACGATGACGACACCGTCCCAGTTGAGTCGAAAGACAATGACATCGAGAGTAGCTGCTGAGTTACCACATTCTAAAGATCTTAGATATGGAGAAATTCTTGGTTTCATCGCAGGTGACGGTTCATTAGGAAAAACGGATAATAGCATTGCATTTACTAACAGTGAATCCTATTGTATAGGGCGAATGCTAGATAATTTTTTACTTCTTTTTGGGATTGGAAGAGATAAATTTCACTATTACATTAGTATGCCGCTAACAGGTTCTGAAGCTGAAGTCATCAAATTTTGGAGATGCCGCATAGGTAGTTTTAATTTTCGTGTCAATAAATACAAAAAAACAAAAAAAAGAATGGGTTGGTTTTCTGCTCGGATACATGACAAAGTAATAAGGTGTAATATCAAGCAAGGCATTCAGAATATTTTTGAGGGAAAAGAAGTAAGTAATGCAATTCTTATTGGTTTTCTTAAGGGCTTCTTTGCAGCTGAAGGAGCTATTATTCCTGGAAAGACAAGGCGAGAAATCCCCAATTCGATTCAATTTCCACAAAAAGGAAGAAACATACCAGAATCCATCAGCAAAATTTTATGGCATTTTGGAATAGAAAACCGTGTCGTTATAAAACAAAAGAAAGCCAATTATTACTGCGTTAATATAACAGGTTTCGAGAATTTCAAGAAATTGCATGATTTGAATATCGTCGGTTTGCATCCCGAAAAGGCCGAGAAACTTGAAAGAGGTCTTCAGGCCTACACCAAGGTCGTTTCCAGAAAACTTAAATTACCAATAAAACTACTAAGGGCTTTGAACAAAAAGCCTATGACAAGACCACAGATCTATGATTTTATGGATTCTTATCCTCAAAAAATTAATGGTATGCTATATTCAAAAACGAGCTATCTAGTTAAAAATAAGCTAATAACCAAAGAATTTTTTGATGACGGAACCATTCTATGGAATATAACCGATGCAGGCCTAGATTTCTTACGAGGACAAGAGTAGCTGCTGAGTTGCATTGCAACAACTTCTGTTTTTCTTCGGTTGTTGCATCGACCTTCATATTAACTTCGTTTTGATTTTGGCGAACCTTTATATTTTCTTTCTCATTAATAACATTGGGAGGTAAATTTTCGAGGTGTAAATATGAAACTTGTCATATCAGATGCTCCTGCTTTGAAGGCAGCGATAGATTCTATAGTAAACCTTGTGGAAGAAGGGGAATTCGAAGTGAAATCTGACGGTCTTCATCTGAAAGCAAT
>DAOVFD010000038.1 GCA_030668565.1 Microcaldota archaeon | reverse complement strand
ATAGCTTAGCAATCTCAGTAGGACCATTCCAAGCAGCCCACATCAACGCAGTCAATTCATTATTACCCTTAGCATTCACATCAGCTCCTTTATCCAACAGTTCTTTTACTTTTTCGATTTCTCCTTTTCTTGCTGCCTCAAGAAGCTCTTTGTTTAACTTTTTCTGTTCCTCAGGAATCAATTTCTTTTTAGGTTTCTGAACAGGTTTTGCTTTAGCTGTTTGTGTTTGTTCTTCTGCCGCTTTATTATTACATCCATAAAGAATAACTGGAGCGCTAGTCATTAATGTCAAACCCAAAGCTCCTGCTACTATGCGCCCTTTGAATTTATCGAAGAATAGCCTGACCTTTCCCTTGCGAGTAATCCTATTCCTACTTTCATTTTCTGTAGCATTCCTTCCGTATTCAAGTTTTTCGCTCATTCTATCACTCTTTTGCCCCGCTTGCTCCCGAAAGTTCAACCATTTCATTATTGTTCTTCAATTGTTTTTCAGTTGCTTCGTGTGCTTTCAGAAGTTCAACCATTTCATCATTGCTCTTGGTGTGGGCTTTTGTTAAAGCGGTTTCTCCTTTGTCATCCTTGGCATTTACATCTATTCCTTTTGCATTCAGTAAAATCTTAGTTATCCCCATCTGACCCTTCCAGGCAGACCATATCAATGCGGTGTCTCCCTTGCCATCCTTTGCATTCGCATCTACTCCGTTTTCCACCATGAGTTTTACGATGCTTTCCAGGTCTTCCTTAACTGCTTCAATCAGAAGAACCGACCCAGCCTGCTTTTTCTTGGTCGCAAAAAAACCTACTTTTTTCTTTACCCCTCCTGCACTCTTTACATCCATATCTGCTCCGCTTTTTATCAGGGTTTTAAGGATATTGATGTTCGTCTCCTTGACATACCAGGCCTTCCATATGCAGGCATCTCCTGTATCGTCCGTTGCATTAACATCCGCATTTTTGTCTATGAGCAGTTTTACCATGCTTTCATTTCCAAGGATAATTGCTTTCATCAATGCAGTTTTACCATTCGGACCTTTTGCATCAACCTTTGCCCCGTTGTCTATAGCGAGTTATGCAAGCTCCTTGTACCCTGCGAAAACAACTTCTATCAAGAAGATTTTTCCCCTCGGGTTTATTGCGTTAACGTCTGCTTCATTTTCTATGAGGATTTTTACTATGTCCAGTTTACTGGCTTTTAATGCCCCCCATAATGCAGTATTACCCTGTTCATCTTCTGCATTAGCTTCAGCTCCTTCATCCAGAAGTTCCTTTACTTTTTTGGTTTCTCCTTTCACTATTGCATCCAGAAGCTGTTTATTGAGTTCCCCTGTTTTTTCCTTTTCTTCAGGAGATACTTCAGGTTTTTTCTCTGTTTGTTCTTTTGGTGCCTCTGTCTTGCCTTTACAAGCATTCATAACTACAGGAGTGGCAACCAATGCTGCACCAAAAGCAGCTGCCCTTAGATACTCACCAAGCTTTCTTCTCACTGGCTTTTTGTCATTTTTCTTCTTAACATTCCTTTGATTATGTGCTAATTTACCCTCACCCATATTATCACTCGTTATAGCTTATGTTTCAAAAGGTTTAAAAACGTGATAGTTAACATTTTAATAACCGACTGAAATTATTACCTCATGGATGCGAGAGAGGAACTGCTTTCAACAATGACTGAAAGTGAGTTGGAAAAAGAAGTGGATGCCAAGATAGAAAAATTCCATGGTTTTCTTACAAGGGAGGTTGCCACCAAGCTTATAGCAAAGGAAAAAGGGTTTCTTAAGGAAGAGGAAAAAACAGTAAAAATCAATGAGATAGAGCCAGGAGTCAAAAAAATCTCAGTTGATGTCGAGGTTGTTAAGGTATTTCCCACTGCAGCTTACCGTTCAGGTAAAAAATCAAGAAGGGTAAAATTGAAAGACGATACGGGCGAGATAATCCTTGTTCTCTGGAATGATGATGTGAATGTGGCTGCAAGGATGCGCAGCGGTGATGAGCTTCTTCTTCAGGGGGTTTATGAAAGGAACGGAGAACTCCACCTGGGGTATTACGGTTTCATAAAAGTAAGGAAACGTGCAGGATTTTCGGATATGTCGACAATTGATACGAAAGAAGGATTGAGGGTACATCTCAGGGGTTTCATAAGCAAAATAACCGGACTTGGCGGAGGAAGATTCGTTTTCATTGTTTCTGACGAAAAAACGGAAATCGAATGTGATATTACCGAAGGGGTTGAACGGGGCAATGTGCTTGCAACAGGCGATGAATTCATAATGGAAAATGCTATTGTGATGGATGGGAAAATCATAATAGATAACGAAACCAGGATACTTACAAGAAGAAAGGAAAGGATGCTTCTGGGGAAAATAAGTGAGATGAAATGCGGGGACGGGGAGCTTGAAGTGGTTGTGGGGGATGAAAAGGTATCGTTTGACAGGGAAAATGCATTGAAATTCATGGGGATAAAAGCTGCGGATGATTTGAAACTTTGCACTCTTGTAACGCTTAAAAAGGATAAACTCATAAATACTAATGTAAGTATTAAAATAACCCGGAAAGAGGGTAAGGTTATCGTAGGTTAGGTGGACAAATGGTAATACATCTTAAAGTTGCTGAAGCATTTCAGAATGATATAGGAAGGGGAATCGCCAGGTTGGATTCCAAGGCAAAGAGTCAGCTGAAGGTTTCAACAGGGGATGTAATAAAACTGATAGGAAGGAAGGCGGCACTTGCAATAGTCTGGCAGGCACACCAGGACGATGAAGGACTTGAAATGATAAGAATAGACGGTATTCTCAGACAGAACACGGGAATCGGATTAGGCGAAGCGGTCAAGGTTGAAAAAGCAGAGCCCAAGGAAGCCAAAAAAATAATGCTTGCCCCCAAGGAATCAATAAGATACGGGGGAGGTTTCGAGCAATACGTAAAGAAAAGGCTGATAGGAAAACCAGTGCTTAAGGGAAACGTGCTTCCAGTCGGAATATTCGGAACTTCAGTGCCTCTTGTTGTTGCGCAGGCATTTCCGCAGGGTCCGATAATGATAACCGAGAGTACGGAGATAAAGATTAAGCAGGAACCGGTAAAGGAAACAACGTTCGCCCCGAATGTCACTTACGATAATGTTGGAGGTCTTAAAGAGGAAATACAGAAAATACGGGAGATGGTTGAACTTCCGTTGAGGCATCCGGAGATATTCGAAAGACTTGGAATAGACCCGCCCAAGGGTGTTATGCTCTATGGTCCTCCGGGAACAGGCAAAACACTGCTTGCAAAGGCGGTTGCAAACGAAAGCGATGCAAACTTCCTGTACATAGGAGGTCCTGAGATAATAAGCAAATACGTGGGTGAAAGCGAGGAAAGACTGAGAAAGATTTTCAAGGAGGCACAGGAAAACGCCCCGAGCATAATATTCATAGATGAACTGGATGCCATAGCGCCCAAAAGGGAAGAGGTAATCGGTGAAGTCGAAAAAAGGCTTGTTTCCCAGATGCTTACCCTTATGGATGGCCTTAAGGCAAGGGGAGAAATAATAGTTATAGGTGCAACAAACAGGCCGGATTCCCTTGACCCTGCTTTGAGAAGGCCGGGAAGATTCGACAGGGAGATAGAGGTTGGAGTGCCCGACAAGAAAGACAGGAAGGACATACTCATAATCCATACGAGGAACATGCCTCTTGCAAAGGACGTAAACCTGACCGAGATTGCAAACATATCCCATGGTTATACCGGTGCGGATTTATCCCATCTTACAAAAGAGGCTGCATTAAAGGCACTGAGAAGGGTTCTTCCTTCAATAAACATAGAGGAGGAAACGATTCCGCCCAAAATTCTTGAAAACCTTATAGTTATGCGCGAGGATTTCTTCAATGCTTTAAGAGAAATACAGCCCTCCGCACTAAGGGAGGTTTATGTGGAAAGGCCAAATGTAAAATGGGAGGATATCGGCGGACTTCCGAATATCAAGGCTGAACTGAAAGAAGCAGTTGAACTTCCTCTTAAAAAGCCAAGGGTGTTCGA
The DNA here is from genome assembly GCA_030668565.1 of Microcaldota archaeon. Taxonomy (GTDB): domain Archaea; phylum Micrarchaeota; class Micrarchaeia; order Anstonellales; family Bilamarchaeaceae; genus JAVZJR01. The sequence goes on along the minus strand of DAOVFD010000038.1, from coordinate 4,877 downwards.
TAAGATGGGCATCAGGCCGATAAAGGGAATCCTTCTGTACGGTCCTCCCGGAACAGGCAAGACACTGCTTGCAAAGGCGGTTGCAAACGAAAGCGATGCAAACTTCATTTCTGTAAGCGGTGCGCAGATACTTACCAAGTATGTCGGTGAATCCGAGAAGACAATGAGGGAACTTTTCAGGAAAGCCAGGATGTCTGCACCCTGCATTCTTTTCATAGATGAGATTGATGCCATCGCACACAAAAGAAGAGCTGGCGGCGGGGATGGAACCTTTGTAACCGAAAGGATAGTAGATACATTATTGACTGAAATGGATGGGCTGGTATCCCTGAAAAACGTTGTTGTAATGGCTGCAACCAACAGACCGGATATGCTCGACCCTGCGCTCATGAGGGCGGGAAGATTCGACAGGATAATCGAGATTCCTGTACCTGATGAAAAGGCAAGATATACCATATTCAGGATACATACTGCAAAAATGCCCCTTGACAAGAGCGTGAACCTGAAAGAGCTTTCAAGGATAACAGAAGGTTACACGGGTGCGGATATAGAAAATCTTGTAAGAGAGGCAGGAATGGCGGCAATAAGAACAAATTCAAAGAAGGTAACAGTCAAGCATTTCGAAGTTTCATTCAAATCCGTAATGCCGGGCATAAAGAAAGAGGATATTGAAAGCCTGAAGAAATTCAAGACATCTTCAGCTACTGCGATGTACAGGTGAAATGATGCGTCTGATGATTTTCCTTAAAATTTCTGTTTTATTTGTCTGTTTTGCACTGGTGGCGTTCGCTTTTACAGAAGCCACACTGCTCTCGCTTCTTAAGATGGTTGCGGTCGGGCTGGTGCTCTCAGTTGCGGTAAGCGCTGTTTATCCCGAACTGAGGGGAATAAGAATGGGGGATACCGTTTCGGTTGTAGGCGGAAATTCCATACATACCCTGCTGGGAAAGTTCGGAATGGCACTGGACAAGGGAAAGAAGAACGCAAAGATAAAGGTAAGGCTTGACAACGGAAATGAGGTTCTTGGAGTAATAGAAAGCTATGACGGCCTCCTGACTCCCCCAAGAATAAAGGTTGTTTATGAGGAAAGGCTGGTGGAATAAAAATGCTGAAAAGTCTTCTGGAAATGGATGAGGTAGTGCAGATTCTGATAAGCGTTATTGCAATCTCCTTTGCCTTTACGCTGGTGTTTGCAACAGTGGACGGACTGATTGCATATCCAAAGGAATTCGTTGTTTTCATGGTCATTTCACTTATTACTGTCGGAAGCGGTTTCGTCCTTCATGAAATGTCCCACAAGCTTGCAGCGTTTTATTATGGTGCATATGCAAGATTCAGGATGTGGACAAAGGGCCTGATATTCATGCTTTTCATTTCACTTTTCGGATTGCTTTTTGCAGCTCCGGGAGCGGTTTACATATATTCTACAAAGATAACCAGGAGGGAAAACGGCATTATCTCGATGGCAGGCCCGGTACTGAATGTCATATTGGTCGGGTTTTTCCTTGCGCTCAATCTGGTCTATCCCATAGACCTTTATTTTTCATTCCTTCACGGGCTGAGGCTTCCGGGAATAATCGAGGGAGGGGCAATCCACATATGGATTTTCGGTGCACTGATAAACCTGATACTTGCCCTCTTTAATATGATACCCGCTTTTCCACTGGACGGAAGCAAGGTCATAATGTGGAGCAAGCCGGTCTGGTTCGCTGCAACTTTCGGAATACTTGCCATAGGACTTCTGTTTAACCTTTTCGAGTTCGGATTTGTTATCTTATGGGGCTTCATATTCCTGCTTGCGATATTTTTCTCAAAACTTCTTTTCGGTTGATTCCTATGCGCGGTGCTGAAGCGGTTGTTAACAGAACCTGTTTTCTTGGCAGGCATACAGTTGTAAAAGACCGTATTTCAAAAAAATACAGGATAAGCGGACTTGATGAGAAGCTCAGGCGCAGCAGGACAAGGGCTGAGGCAAGAATACTGCACAAGGCAAAGATTGCGGGAGTGAAATGCCCTGTTGTCCTGAAAGTGGATGATTTTTCAATAACAATGACTTTTATAGACGGGAACAGGCCTGAAATGAGCGCAGGGGAATCAAAAGAAGCGGGTAAACTTCTTGCCATGTTGCATGACGCGGGAATAATCCATGGTGATTATACTCCTGCAAATTTATTGAAAGGAAAAGAACTGTTCGTTATAGATTTCGGGCTTGGTTACTTTTCTGATTACATAGAGGACAAGGCCATAGACGTTTATACGATGTTAAGGGCTCTTGATGTCAAGAGCAGAAAAGAATTCCTGAAAGGGTACAAAGCCTGCAAAAAATACGATTCTGTTTCAAGAAGACTGAAAGACATAGAAAAAAGAGTAAGATACGCATGAACTGGATAAAGGTATTGATAGAAGGTTATGCAAAGAAGGTTGAAGATGGATGGCTTGCAAGTTCCACAGCTGTTCTTGTGAAATCTTCAGGAAAAAATATCGTTGTTGACCCCGGATGCAACAGGGAAAAACTTATTACTTCCCTTGAAAAAGAAAATCTGACTGTTTCGGATATTGATTATGTCATTCTTACCCATAATCATACCGACCATACATTGCTCGCGGGAATATTCGAAAATGCAAAGGTTCTGAATTCCTCTGAAATCTATGATAATGACAAACAAACAGCACACAATAATGTTATACCGGAAACCGACCTTGAACTTTTACAGACTCCTGGCCATGTTTCCGACCATTGCTCAGTTGTTGTTCCTGCATCCGAAGGTACGTATGTAATTGCAGGGGATGTTTTCTGGTGGATGGATAACGAAGAACAGATTGTTGATGTTGATAAGAAAGACCCGGTACATGTTTCCAGTATGGAAAAACTTGTTGAATCACGCAGAAAGATTCTTGATATTGCCGATTACGTTATCCCGGGACACGGAAAAATGTTTAAGGTGGAAAAGTAACTAATTTCTTCCTGTGCAGGGTCCGTATCCTGTTCCGCAGTCATTGCACACTTTGTAGGCAGAGGCACAATGATTTACAATACACGGCACCACTTCACCGGGCTCGCATATCCTCTCAACTATGCAGCTTCCCCATGTTCCGTTTATGCATTTTTCTGTTCCCTCGCATGGTCCTCTCATACAGTTTCTTGTTTCACCTTCATTACATTCCTTTTTTTCCGGTTCTGCCTCCTGTTCAGATTCCTGCGGAATTGAAATTACCACGTAAACAACAAGAACTGCAAAAACTATAAAAATAAGAAAAAAAACCGGAAATTTCACATTCATCACGGGTATCTCAGGGAAGGTAACTCTAACTTTTCCTGTATCGAACTTATGAAGCTTTCTGCGCTGAAGAGCCCGCCTTCTGTTGGAAGCACTTCAATATAACAAACCCTTACATCATCTGCAGTTTCAGCGTCTATTCCTCCAAGCTCAGCAGCCTTCAGTAATGCATCATCTATATTTCCTGTATCATCCACAAGTCCGACTTCAAGTGCCTGTCTCCCGGTCATTATCCTTCCGTCCGTAATTTCATCGAACTTTAATCTGCTGAGTTTGTCTCCTCTGTTTTCTATTATTACATCCTTGAAGTCCTGGAATATTTCATCAACTATTGACTGCATTATTGCACGTTCCTCCTCAGTCATGTTCCTGAACGGAGAACCGATGTCCTTGTAATCTCCTGAAGTTATGGTTGTTGCGTTTATTCCGAGTTTTTCAAAGAGTCCGCCCATGCTGACAAAAGTTGCAACAACACCGATATTTCCGGTAAGTGCAGTCGGTTCTGATATTATGTAATCTGTTCCGGTTGCCACATAATATGCTCCGGATGCCACAATTTCCCTGAAGTATGCAACCTTCGGTTTTTCAAGATTTTTAACAGCATCGTATACTTCACGAGTTGCAACTACGGAACCTCCGCCCGAATTGACTACAAAAAGCACTGCCCCAACATCATCTCTTCCATCAATTTCCTTTATTGACCTTGCAAGTTGTTCTGAACTGGGATATCCCGTTTCTATAAGCGTCATTGGACTTCCCTCAACAGTAAGCGGCACGTTTATGTCCACTACTGCAACACATCTTCCGGTAAAGCTGGGCAGCAATTCTGCAAGCAGTATGAAAAGCGCTATTAATACTATAAATGCTATTGCAAGCAGGAGCATTGTACTGAGTATAAGTTTCCTTTTTTTTACACCGCTGGGAATATTTCTTCTATCAGCCATTGGAATTCACCTGATTGAATTGGCAAGAATAGGAATATAAACATAACCGATAAGAATTTTTAGATACTTGTTATCCGGGCCCGTAGCTCAGCTAGAAACTTTTGATAAAGAATCGAGAGTTTCCTGAAATGGTAGAGCGACGGACTTTTAATCCGCAGGTCGAGTGTTCGAATCCCTCCGGGCCCGTTTTATAATTTTGGTTGTCAGTTGCGAGTTTTCGGTTGCCTGTTTTTAAGACGATAAAATTAGATTCAGGGGCAGTGGATTTTCTACTACTTTTGCCTGAATTCGCTTTACATATAGTTCGGGCCCTAATATTTTCGAATTCTTCATTTTTCACGGTTGGCGTTTCTTGCTTTTTCCGTTTCCAACCAATTCATCGGTATTTACTAACAAAAGACATATAAGATTCACTGTTAGAATTACATTATTGGGTGAAATGCATGAAGAAGAAGGACATAATAAGAATACTCAAGGAGATAATTGCCAAAAATAATATAGAGAAGGCATATCTTTTCGGCAGTTTTACGAGGAAACAAAAAAAATACAATGACATAGATATTGCAATAGAAGCACCGGAAGGATTCACACTGCTAGATTTATCCAGGGTTGCAAACAGGATAGAAGAAAGAACACATACTCAAGTCGATTTGGT
>DAOVFD010000031.1 GCA_030668565.1 Microcaldota archaeon | reverse complement strand
TCTTACCTGGTCATCATGAGCCTCAAAAACAGAAAATTCGTTTCCGAAATATCTTATAAGTTTTGAATATATCTCCTTTACCGCGAGACTTGTTTCACCCTTTCCAAGTACTTTGGCGATTACCGTGTTCAGCGGGACTATGTGCTGGAACGGAACAGCTTTTTCAGGTCTGAAACCTTGCTTTCTGTCGGCGAGTTCCACAATACGATGAAGAACGCCTATGGTTACTTTCTTTCTGCATACAGGACAGATATTATTATGTTTTATTGATTCCCACGGATTCCATCTTATCTTGCAATTCCTATGACCATCATAATGATATTTCCTTTCTTCAGGATAAAACTCGTATGTTTTGACAAATCCCTTCCTTGTTTTTATTGAATTTATTATTTCACTATAGCCGGGTTTTTCAAGTTCGAAAACATTCGCTTCCCTTCCAAGTTTTTCAGGAGAATGACAATCACTGTTTGAAACCAGTGTATACCTGTCAAGAGCGCTTATCAGCCAGTTCATTCCGGGGTCGGATGAAAGTCCCGTTTCAAGCGCGAATATTTTGTTTGCCTTGTCCTCAAATGCCTCTTCAATAGTATCCACTCCTGTTTTTGAACCGAAAACTCCAAACCATGGCGTCCACACATGCGCTGGAATAACTGTTATGTCTTTTGAAATGTGCTCAAGTTCCTCTACCAGTGCAGCGGACGAAAGTGAAAGCATCGGCCTTCCATCCTCCATCAATCTTCCGTATTTCGCCATCCTGTCATTTATCTGTTCCACTATTTCCATTGATGGTGCAAGGACTACATGATGCATCCTCTTGTTCTTCCCGTTCATTTCGTAAGTTAATGCAAGTTCGGTTGAAAGTATGAAATTCACCCCGTTGTATGGGTAAAGCCCGTCTTTCTCTTCCTTCAAAAAAGCCCGGAGTTCTTTGAAATATATCGGATGTGTAAAGTCTCCTGTTGCAATTACATCTATCCCCTTTGTCTTTGCACCTTCAGACAATCCAACAATATCGCATCTGCTGCTCGTTGCTCTTGCATACTTGCTGTGAACATGAAAGTCTGCAACTATTCGCATAATAGAGTTTTGTTTCTACAGGTTTAAAGAATTTTCCAATGTTGAAAAGAAAATAAAACAAAATAAGAAAATTAAAAATGAGAGTTATTCTTCCTCTTCCTCCTCCCATTCCTCTTCTTCAAAATCATCATCGTCCCATTTTTCCTCTTCGTCTGCTTTGAAGAATTTCATAAAATTCACCAAATTGAGTTTGTATTTTACGGAAGCTATTAAAAACCTTTTGGGAATTTCAGACTTCACAGCCACCCCATCCGCAACTGGGACAAATCATACAACCTTCCTGAAAAATTAGAGGAGAATCACAAGCCGGACAAAGCCCGTGTTTTATTTTTTCTTGATCGGTCATGGTCACACCCTCAGTTATTTTATCTTAAAATTTTATAAACGATTATTTTTACGTCGTAGCTCCACAACCACAAAGGTTGACAAATGGCGCTCTAAATGTTATTTTATCGTCAATAGAGTTATTAAAATTAGATAAGAAAGGTTTTCACGAAATAAAGCAAATCATTAAATAATATTAATATGTTGATTAATCAAATTTGGAGGTTGAATTTATGGAAAAAACGTTATTGATAATATTTGCAATCGGTCTTTTGCTGGTTGCGGGTTGTGTGGAAACACCACCAGCTCCACCTGTTGAACCCGAAGAGGAACCTGAGACTACTGTGCCGCCTGTGACTCCACCTGTTGAAGAAGAAACACCACCGGAACCAGAAGAAGTTGAGCCACAACCGGAGCCAGAACCAGAAACTCAGCCGGAGAATGAAACAGAAGCAGAGCCTGAACTTGATACAGAGGGAAAATGTGTTGCAGCAGGAGGAACCTGGACAACTGATTCCAAGGGCGTAGCAAAATGCTATCTTCCTACGTCTGATGCAGGAAAAGCATGTACATCATCAGACCAGTGCGAATCGTTCTGCGTATCGACAGCTCCTTATGCCGTTTCAGGAATCTGCTACGAGTATAAGACTCTGAATGGTTGCTGGTTCGTTATTGAGGATGGCGTAGCAACAGAAGTCTGCAACTGATTCTTTTTTCTTTTTTTTAAATGCCAAGGACCTGAAACTCCGTTTCATGTTTAGCAATTTTTCTCTGGAAAAATATGCCAAGCAGAAAACTGCGTTTTCTTTTAGCATTTTATGAAATAAAATGCCAAGGGGGGAACTTCCGTTCCCTTTCCGCCATCTTATGATGACGAATGGAGGAAGTCGAATCCCCGACCTCTCGATTTCTAGTCGGGAGGGCATTGAACGAAGTTCAATCCAACCTCTCGATTTCTCAGTGCCTTTAATATCATCGGCTTACGCCTCATAACTCATCGGACTGGTTACCTATGAGTCGAGCACTCTAACCAACTGAGCTACCTTGGCATCAGATAATAAGATGGTTTCAAAGGTTTTAAAATAAATGCTCTCTAAAGGGTTGCCATGTTTTCCATTGAGAAATTCATCTGGCCATCAAAAGGCGCATTCAAGAATCTGAAAGCAGATTACCGCCTTCTTATTGCATATTATATCCTGGGCATGTGCCTTATGCTCTTTTTGAATTATGTGATTGACAATTATGTAACTATTGAAGGGACGTTCCTTATGGACAGCCTTCTGAACTCTTTTGCATCTTTCTGGATTTCCTCTTTTGTGATAGCCGTTTTATTTGCATCGGCTTCCCTCCTGTTTAATCTGGGCATGATGCATCACACTGCAAAATTACTAGGAGGAAATGGAACGCTGACAGATACGCTTACAGTGGTTTCATCCGGAGCCACCCCTTTATTCCTTCTCGGCTGGTTCCCCTGCATCGGCCAGTTTTCATATCTTCTGGTGCTTGCCAATTATTTTTTTGGCATTAGGGAAATACATCAACTCTCAAAAATCAGGTCGGCTGCTGCAGTGCTTGCTCCACTGGTTGTTTTGTTTTTCCTGATTGCAATCATACTGTTTTATATATTTATTTCAGGAAATACTTTCGGGTGATAGCGAATGATTGATTTGTTGCTTATCGGAGTTGTAGTAATTCTGGTAGTGCTGGTGCTTTACGTTATATGGATGTATAACAGACTGATAACACTCAGGAACCGGGTAAAGAATGCGTGGGCGCAGATAGACGTTCAATTAAAGCGAAGGTACGACCTCATTCCAAACCTTGTCGAGACAGTAAAAGGTTATGCGAAGCACGAAAGAGGGGTACTTACCGAAGTTACGAAATACAGGGCCCAGCTTATGAAAGGAGGCGTTGAAGAAAAGGCGAGGGCAAACAACATGCTTACGAATGCACTCAAATCACTCTTTGCTGTTGCTGAAAATTATCCTAATCTGAAAGCAAATGAGAATTTCAAGCTTCTTCAGGAGGAGCTTGCAGGAACAGAAAACAAGGTAGCATACATAAGGACAGCATACAACGATTCCGTTCTTGAAATTAATAACGCCTGCGATTTGTTCCCGACCAATATAATAGCAGGTTTGTTTGGTTTCAAACATGAGCCTTATTTCGAGACACCTGAGACTGAAAGGAAAGCAGTAAAGGTAAAGTTCTGAACACGGTATAACCATGGCAGAGCGCGTGAACATATTCGATGCGATAGGCGCCAACAAAAGGAATTCCTATTTCCTTATCTTCTTAGTCCTAGGAATATTTCTTGGAATGGTCTGGATTCTTTCAGAGGTTTTCGAATACGGGGCCTGCGGTTATACCCTCGGTTTTTTTGCTCTTATGATTTATGGACTTACAGCTTATTTTGCAGGGGATAAAATAGTCCTCGCACTGTCAAAAGCAAAGGAAATCAAAAGAAGCGAATACCCGTTTATTTACAATGTTGTTGAAGGTCTTTCAATAGCCGCAAATATACCCATGCCCAAAATTTATCTGATAGATGACCCCTCCCCCAATGCGTTTGCTACCGGAAGAGACCCGAAACACTCTTCCATTGCGGTAACCAAGGGACTTCTTGATACAATGAACAGGGAGGAACTCGAAGGTGTTCTTGCGCATGAAATATCCCATATCGCCAACTATGATATAAGGTTCATGACACTGACCGTTGTTCTTATCGGTGCGATAGGCCTGCTTTCCCAGATTGTTCTCCGTTCATTCATTTTTGGAGGATTAAGAGGCGGAGGAAGGAGGGGACAGGGTGGAGTGCTCGTTATAATCGGGCTGGCATTTGTGATACTTGCCCCGCTATTTGCTATGTTCGTCCGTTTTGCGATTTCAAGACAGAGAGAGTATCTTGCTGATGCAAATGCGGCAAAGCTTACAAGATATCCCCCGGGCCTTGCAAGCGCACTTGAAAAGATATCAAAATATCCGCATGGTGTGAAAAACGCAAGCGATGTAACCGCTCCCCTCTATATATCGAATCCGCTCAAGAAAGCCGAGGGATTATTTGCAACCCATCCACCAGTAGCGGACAGGATAAAAAGACTGAGGAGCATGTGATATGGTAGGACATGAACTTCTTTCAGGAGATAAACTCTTTGAAAAAATCGAAAAAGAAATCAAATCAGGGAAAATAGTGGTTGCTGAAATAGCTCCCGCAGTGCGTGTGACACTTGGAGAATTATTTGATATGCCCGTAGGAACAAACGTTCTCGGAAAAATCGTTTCTCTTCTTAAAAAACTCGGATTCCGGCACGTTGTTGACACCCCACTTGGCGCTGACATCGCAACCTATTATGAAGCCGAAGACATCAAGAAACTGCTTGATGAGGGGAGGGTAAAGAAATTCCCGATTTTCAATTCATGCTGCATAGGATGGAGGCTTTATGCTTCAAGAAAACATCCCGAAATTCTGGACCATATAACTGTTATTGCATCACCGCAGATGACGATGGGCGCCGTTTCAAAATACTATCTTGCCCACAAGCTGAAAATCGATGTGAAAAACATAGTAGTTGTTGGAATAATGCCCTGTGCACTGAAAAAATATGAAACTTTTGAGGTAATGAGAAACGGGTACAAGTATATCGATTATGTCGTTACCACAGTTGAACTTGCTCAATGGGCGAAGAAAAAAGGTTATGATATAAAGGAATTGCCAGATGAATCGCTTTCCTCCATTATGCCTCTTAGTTCAAAGGACGGGGTAATTTTCGGGGTTTCCGGGGGAATGACCGAAGCGGTTATTACCACTCTTGCTCGTTTGTATGGAGAAGATGTGGAAGTCGTGGATTTCAGGGAAGAAGGGGATATAAGGAGAAAAACAGTGAAGATAGGAAAACATGAAATACATATTGCAATGGTTTACGGTTTCCAGAACCTTGAAAAAATATACAAGGAGATAAAGGAAGGAAAAATCTATCATCTCGTTGAGGTTATGATGTGTCCCCATGGCTGTGTTGGAGGCCCTGGTCAGCCCATCGCCCCTAAAGAAACCATAGCTGCAAGGGGGAGGGCTTTGGGAAAAGCAGGCGATGCAATAAAGGAGAAAACCCCACTTGAAAATCCTACAGTCAAGAAACTCATAGATGAGTATTTGGGAAAACTTGACAGGGAAAAACTGGAAGAGCTGATTTATTTCAACAGATGAATGTATGCAGAACGCATTCCGAATGCGACTATTCCTCCTGCAATTGCTGTTCCTAATTGAAGTATTCCCATTGCTGTAAGCAGTGCTGCCGGAATTACATTAAGATTTACGAACAGGAATGCTGCACCGAAAAGAAGTGCTGATTTTGCTATTGCAGAACCTCCTAATGCTGTCCAGTAATTCATGCTTTTGACAATGTGCAGGTATTTGAACAGGTAAACTAGTACGAAATTTCCAATCCATATGAATGGCATCATGTAAATTATGAAAATAGTGAATGGTCCGAAAAGCATGCCGCTTAATACTGCTCCTATTGAAGGCAAAATGACAATCGGCGCTGCCTTCCATCCCTTGAAATGAAGTGCAGCCATTATCAGGAATGCATTGACAAGTGTTCCAGTAAGCATCTGCGGATGTGAGAACAACAGCGGTATGAGAAATACTGCTGTTGAATACAGGATAAGCTCGATGTTTTCGTATTTTTCCCTGAACTCATGAGAAGTCTGATTAAGCGCGGCATACAATTCTTTCATATTCCTATCTGGCATACAGAAGTTTTTTAATATATTTGTTGTTTAATATGTGAGTATGAGGTTTAAGAGGGAGGTTGCCAGAAAGACACTTTATCTTGGAGTCACTTTAGCTGCTGCATTGGCTTTCAAAGCACCCATGCTTGATAGGGCATATGCAGAGAAGAAACCCGAAGCAGCCAAGGTCGTCTTATCTCCAAAAAAGCAGGAGAAATTGAATAAAGAACTGGTAAAGGCAGTAAACAAAGGAAACCTTGAAAAAGTCAAAGAGCTTGTTGGAGAAGGAGCAGATGTAAATTTCAAGGATATAGAAAGCTACAAACAGTTTGCAAAAGGGTGGAGTCCCCTATTGTATGCCTGTAGGAAAGGGCATCTGGAAATCATTGAATTCCTTGTGGAAAAAGGGGCAGAGATCGGCATTGTTGAGACTGCAGAAGCAACCCCACTTATGGTGGCAGCCTTTTGGGGAAGGATTAATGTTATGGAATTCCTTATTTCAAAAGGAACTGAGGTAAATGAAAAAAACAAGTATGGATGGACTGCTCTTATGTCAGCTGCAACAAACGGACAACTGGATGCGGTCAAATTTCTTGTCAAAAACAGTGCAGAAGTAAATGCAAAAACAACTTCACACGGTGACAATGCTCTTTTCCTAGCTGTTTGGAAATCCTCTGGCGAGCGCGTGAAAATCATCAAATTCCTGTTAAAGAAGAAAGCAAAGATAAACATTCGGAATAAATACGGAATGACTCCTTTGATAAGAGCAGTATACACCGGTTTCGGAGATGCAATTGAACTTCTTTTGAAAAAAGGAGCGGATGTGAACAAAAAAGACAAGGAAGGAATGACTGCTCTGATCTGGGCTGTCCGTGGAAGGGACAAGGAAATCATAGAACTTCTTTTGTCGGCTAAAAACATCGATATAAACGCCAAGGACAATGAAGAGAAGACAGCTCTGGATCATGCCCGCAAAAAATGGATAAAGAAACTGTTGAAGGCGCATGGTGCAAAAACTGGCACTTAATTTCTTAAATCCATCCTGCCAAATAGTCCTCCATGCTCATTATAGGGTTGACAGGCGAGAATTGTGCAGGCAAAAGCACGGTTGCGGATTATCTCGCAAAGAAAGGGTTCTATGTTCTTTCACTGTCAGATATAATCAGGGAAGAACTTAAGGCGGAAAACAAATCACTTTCCAGGGGCAATCTCATAATCAAGGGAAACGGGATGCGTGAAAAGTTCGGTCCGGGTATTCTTGGAAAAAAGACAGTTGCAAAGATAGAAACAGTAAAAGACCGGAATTATACCGTTGATTCCATAAGAAATCCGGCAGAAGTCGAGGAATTGAAAAAACTGGAAAATTTCTTTCTCATTTATGTCACTGCACCTCCCAAAGTAAGATTTGACAGAATCAGGAAAAGGGACAGGGAAGAGGATCCCAAGACTTTTGAAGCATTCCAGGAAATAGAAAAACTCGAAATGGAGAATGCTGAAAAAACAAAACAGAATCTAAAGGCAACGTTTGCACTTGCGGACAAGAAGATAGAAAACAACGCAGGTCTTCCAATGTTGTACGAAGCAGTGGACAGGACATTGAGTGATTTCTCCGAAGAATTCAAGATTGAAAGGCCGACCTGGGATGCATATTTTATGAATATAGCGAAGATGGTTGCAACAAGAAGCAACTGCATAAAAAGAAAGGTCGCAGCGGTCATCGTTCGTGATAAGCAGATAATCTCAACAGGATATAACGGAACTCCAAGGGGAACAAGAAACTGCAATGAAGGCGGCTGTCCGAGATGCAACAACTTTACGGAGTCGGGAAAAAGCCTTGAAGAATGCTTCTGTTCACATGGAGAGGAAAATGCGATTGTGCAGTCTGCTTATAACGGAGTGAGCACAAAAGGAACTACAATCTACACTACTTTTTCCCCATGCCTGCTTTGCACAAAGATGATAATAAATTCAGGAATCGTTGAAGTAGTCTACAACGAGAAATATCCTATTGCTGAGAGTGCGTTGAAACTGCTGAAAGAAGCAGGGGTAAAAGTAAGAAGATACAGTGTTGGCTGATTCTAGAATATATAAGGCCCTACAAACATCCCGACATGTGCCAGGATGATATACCTGATTATTCTTCCAAGAATACATGCAATCAGAAATTTCCATATCTTTATTTTCAATGCACCTGCAATAAGCCCTGCAATATCAAAAATGGGGTTTGGGATGAATGCAAGAATGAAAACCGCTCCGGAACCGTATTTTCTGATGATATTCTTGTATCTGTCAAGTTTTGTATCGCTTAGCTCCCTTGCACCGTTGCCCACCATATAACCGGTCAGTTCGCCCATCCCGCTTCCTATCCCTGCAATTATTCCGACCAGATAGGGATTCAATACCCCACCCATTGTTATTACTGCGACCCATCCGGGAGCAGGGATGAATATTGTTGCAGCGCTTAAAAGTGAAATAACAAAAACGCCTGCATAACCGTATTCCTGTAATTCGATTATCCTGTCAGAAAATGCGAATATCAGTATTATTACCAGGGCTGCAACAGCTATCTCTATCGCGCCTTTGAGTTTCTCGTTCATTTTTACAGCTCGGTAAATTCCGTTCCTGCAACCTGGTAAATGCCTTTTGCTTCCTTTCTTTTTATTACATTCTCAACCCTGCCAATCAGGACGAAATGGTCCCCGGTTTCAATCTCCCTGTCAAGAGAACACTCAACACTCGCCGAACACTCGCCCACCAGTGGAATTCCCAATTTCCCTTCCTCTTTCTTCCAACCTGTTTCCGCAAACTTATCTGTTTCCCTTCCGCTAGTAGTCCCGCATTTGATTATTCCTTCCTTCATTTCAGGAGTAGGAATATTTATTGCGAATCTTCCGCTTCCCTTGACAAGACTATAGGTAAATCTTTTCTTCGCGACAGACACTCCAAACATTGGTGGGTCTGCAGAAAGCGGGAAACACCAGGCAGCTGGCATTATACTTTCCTTGTCCTCGTGCTTTGCAGTCAATAGCACTACCTTCATCGGATATAGCAGTCTGTATATTTTTTCCATGGATTGAAATCAACCTTAAGGTTTTTTAAAATCTTTCTACAAATTCTTCTAACGCTAATTGCGACCGTAGTCTAGTGTCATCTTTTGATTCCGGTGTTTCTACGGGCAAAAGCTGACGACCAAAAGCCCTGAGGTATTTCCTCAACGGTTGGATAATGGTTAGGATTCCAGATTGCCAAGGCTTTTTGACCTCGGCTTCTCTAAGGGCAAAAACCCTGGAAAAAGCCTTGGGAAAAACGCCGTAGAAATCTGGTGACCCGGGTTCGAGCCCCGGCGGTCGCATTGAAAGAAAACTTCAGTGTTTCCGAGGTTTCCCGACTGTCTCTGGACAGTGGGCATAGAGAACTTCGTTCTCTCATGTCTTTCAGACTCCCTAAAGTCCTTTGGACTTTGGGCAGAAAGAACGAAGTTCTTTCCTGTAACCTGAGTATTAACGTAGGTTGGGTTCGAAAGGCAACCGAAGCGCGCAGAAATTGCCTTTCATTTCGTCATTTGCCAAGCAGAAACACGATACTTATTTAAATCCTACATTGCTTTCATCTCTTTAGAGTTGAGTTAATGGCAGTCTTAGATGATATGCTAAACCAGCTGGAAATAAGAGAGGTAAATACCCTTTTCGGTCATGAACAGACATTATCCCGGAACCTCAAGCGCCTGAAGGAAGCCATGCTTAACATAGGACAGCTTGTAGATCCGATT
>DAOVFD010000064.1 GCA_030668565.1 Microcaldota archaeon | reverse complement strand
ATTTCTTTCCTTTCATTTTTATCGTCTTTGGATCAAGCAGTCCAGCTTTATCCGGATGTTCATCCACACCCAGAGCCTCAAATGTATCGTGAGAGAATCTTACAAGGAAGGTTCCTGTCCATACGTTTCCGAAGTATTCCTGGGTTGACTTGACTGTTGGCGCCGCCCAGTTAAGCGCAGCTCCAAAGGTGTGTTTGTTCATTTCTCCGAATCCACCGGCTACTTTTGGAACATATGCTCCATTTATCCATTCCCCGCTGGGCATTGTCTGATACTTCTTATCTGCAATCTCTTTTTTAATAGCCTCATCAGTAACCCCCCTGTTAAGGAGTTCGGTTTTGAGGTTGTCTATAGTCATACCCGAACTAGGTCCTGTGCCCACTGTGCTTTCATAAAGGCCTGCAAGAACATCCCATTCACTTGAATATTTCATCTCGTGGAATGCAACCGGTATATTTTGCGCCTGTACATATTTGTACGTAAGGTCTATTCCATAGATGAATGCAGTTGACAATTCCTCACCTTGCATCGCGGCCAAGAGTTTCTGTGAAGCACCCTCGAACTGTATTCTCTGGACTGTTCCTACTCCCATGTATGTAATTCCTGTTTCGTCAAGTTCCATCGAGTAGAATTTAGACAGGTTTTCATATGCTGCACTGAAACCTTCTGCTGCTTCAAGAGCAGTAAGTCCTTCACGCAGGTTTCCTCCCCTGAGCAGACGCAATGCTCCCTGTATGTCAGGATCTGTTTCAAGATAATCGGCTTCTATAAGACGTTCGAGGCCTTCTGCAAGATTCTGTGCTGCAGTTACATCATTAATTTCAGGGTTGTTAAGAGCATACATTCCTTTTGCTATTTCAGATGCGGTTTCATATGCTTTAGTTTCATCGTTTCCGACTTTAGTAAGAAATGTTGAGGGTAACTCAAGGCCCTCCGGGCTAATAAACCATTTATCTCCACTACCTTTTATTATCGGAAGTTCTGAGAAGCTTTGGAGTGTACCAAGTTCTTCTATAATTCCCATAGGCATAGGTTCGGATAGTGGCATGACCTTGATTTCTTCAAGTTCAGGCGGCACAAACGGAACCATCTTGCTTTTATCGAGCACCGGCTTAAGCGCTTTCACGTCCTCTATCGTGATGTCGAGAAGGGCTATAAGCTGGGATTCCCTGACTTTCCCTTTCAGTTCATTAACTGAGCTTTCAATCTCCTTTGCCCAATAGAATCTTTCTTCGGATTCTGGAGTGCTGAACTGATAAACGTAGGAAAGACCGAGTTCTGGTATTTCTCTGAGTTTATTCAGCGCAAGTGCAAAATCGCCTTTTGTTACAACATCCTTAAATTCTTTCGTTATCGATTTTATCTCTTCTTTTTTCTGCAATTCAGGAGGAAGACCGGATAAGAAGTTATGCATTTCTTCGGCCTTCGCGGCGGCATCGCGCGAATCGAGCTTTTTGAATTTCTCCTCGCTGTCCATAAGGGCCACTGCAGAGTAATACATGCTTGCCAGTCTGACTGAATTGAGCGTCTCGCCTTCTTTTGCAGCGACTTTTCCATTAGTTGTTGTAGCATTGTTTTTTTCATTGAACATTTCGAGCATTGTTGTTGTTACGACCACCGCGGCATTTTCATATCCCTCAATCGGCGCAAGGCCAATGCCGTAAGGTGCAAGAAGAGCACTAAGTTCCTTTTCCTTTGTGTTCTCAACCAGGCCCTTTGCAGTTAACGATGGTTTTATAACGTCCACATATTTCTTTCCATAGGTTTCTGCGGCTTTGGTTATGATGCTGTTGGCCACCTCCCAATCCTCGGGAGACATAATGGACCGCTGGGCTTCCATGATTCCAACCGTGGAACCGTAATTTGACGGATAAACCTCCGGGTCTGTCAGTTTCGTTCCGAAGCCAGGCACCTCAAGTTCGACCCTGTTAAGGGCTGGATGAACGTTGCTTCCGCCGACCTCGCCTGACATGTATTCCGGCTTCTGGAAGAGTGAAACAAAACTCTCCGCTCCGGATTTGTATGCGCCTATCGTTCCCTTTATTCCGGTTTCCCAGAGTTCGGAGTGTTCACCCATTCCATTTGCAAGCACGTCAAGTTCGTAATACGGCAGAAGAGTCGGTGAGAGCGTTATTATTGCCTCCTCAACCATCTTGCTTGCAAGCATCGGGGTGGTTTGTATCGGTGCATACGTGCTGAAACTCTTGGCATAAACTTTTTCGCTCAATTCGACATATTTTGCGGCCTTTTCCTGGGCTGCCACGTCCTTTCCTGTTTCCGCAGCTATCTGATTCCAGAGCTTGTACTCTGCAAGAGCAAAAAGATAATTTGCGGCAGCATATATCTTCTTCGGGTCTTTTGAGTACGGATTCTGCGTGTTCTTTATCTGGAGTAGGAATTCCCTTGCCACTTCAAGAGTCCACTCATCCGGGGAAATATTACTTAACACTTCGATGGCCTGTTTAAGGGCGCCTGACGCCTGCACCATATCTACGGTGAAAAGCGTGCCTTTTTTCTTCTTCTCCAGCCTTTCTATGTACTCTCCTGGGCTTATGCTCTCTGCAGTCGCTGAATTGTTCAATATCCTTGCACGCCATACACGTATTTCAGCTATCTGTGAAACAATCTGTTCAGCGGCCGGAGTCAGCGCTGCGTTTCCTACATTTGCGGTCGCTATCATGGATAATGTTTCGTTTTCCTTTTTACACAGCCAGTGCAGTGCACCCAACACACCAACCATGGTTTTGAGGGTGTACTCCTTCGGAACCTTAAGCTGTTCTTTTTTGCTGCGATATTTATTTATCTTTTTAACCTGCTTGCCTATCCATTTCGCGGTGTGCCGGATTACGTTGGCATATTCCTCGCCGAATAAATCCGATGCAGCCGAAAGGTCAGCGATACTGCGGGTGCCACCAGCCGTTACGAGCATTTCATCGTACTGTTTTTTGTAGATACCGCCAAGCATCCCGCTTGCTTCCTCCATTTTCATCATGGCTACCTTGAAAAGCACTTTTTCCTCTTCTGCGGAAAGAGTCTCGGCCTTTTTCAGTTTTTTATAACCGCTCTTGAATAGCTTGATGTCTTCCTTAGACAGTTCTTCCGGAAGTCCCTTTATCTTTTTACCGATTTTCAGCGGTTTTTCAAAAATCTTTTTGTCGGTTATTTTATCAAAAACATTCTTGTAGTGTGCAGCCTTTTGTGCATCGGTGAGCACAATCTCTTTGACTTCCTTTTTAGGAGCTTCGATTTCTTCATACGGTTCCTCGGTTATTATCTCTTTTGCTGCACCTTTCGGCGGTTCTTTTTTCACTTCCGCAATCAGACTTCCGGCATGCTTGCCTACATCGTCCATATCAGAGCCGAAGGTAGTCGCTGTATTTATATAAAGCATTTCAGTTTCCAGTTTGTCAATTGTCTCATAAGTAACATAATTGGGTGTCTTTCCTTTTACTTTCACACCGAGAGATTCATTGAGTGATATGATTTTTGCCTTGTCATTCTTTCCCTTTATTTTTATTTTCTCGGACGCGTTTTTGTTGTAGGCCTCAATATCCTTGATAAGTTTCTGCACCGTTTCATGGAATGCAGGTACCCGCTGTTCAGCAATCCCTTTCTGGGTTTTAAATATTTCCTTCAAATCGACAATATCATTTCCGACCTTATTCTTTGCCGTTTCAAACTGCGCAGCAGCAACTTTTGGTTTCATCAAAGGTAAAAACGTCATAGAACCACCACCAAGTACTAACGTGAGATGAGTTGCCCACGTAACCAACCTTCTCTTAGAAGTAGAAGTATTAAAACTTTCCGAATTTGCATTAAGTCTGTTAGACTCTCCTTTAGCATTCTTTCTGGATTTTTTCCCTCTCATACCCCATCACTAACATATATTTATGACGGCAATCCTTTATAAAGCTGTCGTTTAAGCACTAAAAACGTGGTAGTAGATAAAAAGTCAGTTTTTTGCCTCAGGAAATTTTAATGATTTTAACATAAGAGAGGCAGAAGGAAAAATTTCATGCAGGGGAGGAGGTTCGAACTCCCGTAGGCACTAAGCCACACGGCCCTGAACCGTGCCCGTTTGACCACTGCGGCGCGTTCCATCGCCATATGTCGGCGCTGTCCCGCGTCTCCGGCACCCCTGCGAACGAAGTGAGCTGGGGCAGTGAACGAATAGTTCACCCCAACCCCTGCTGAAGTGAGATAATAATATACTAATACTCTTTAATAATTTTAATGTCAAGGCTGATTTATGCGACTTGTGGTTTTTGGACTTTTGTTTCTGGTTTTTTTCGGATGTGTCACTCCCGATGAGGCGGATATTGAAAGAAACGTTACGGATATTACCAAGAATATTACAGAAGAATATGAAATACCGGAAGAGAATGTAACGGAGGAGATTAATGAAACTGAAGAAGTAAATGAGACTGTTAACGAAACATATGTAAACGAGACGATAAACGAGAGTGAAGAAGAGGAAATAAGCGGGATTTTGTTTGGTGAAGGGAGATATGTTCTGATTATTGAAGATGTAGTTTGGTACGGGGATAAATCCTGTGCAGCAATCAACATCGCATATGCGGATGGAGATTCACTTAAGAAAGATGTCGTCTGCCCCCGTGTTGATTATTACTGGACTTCCCCTGACGGGCACAGATACAGAATTTTTATTTCTGAAGTTGCAGCAGGTTATACTGGAGAGGCATGGGCCAAGGTATTCATATACGGCTAGATTCACTGCGTCAATATTTCAAGACCTAATTCTTTTGCTTTATTCACTGCTTTTTCATATTCTTCAGGTTTCAGGCGCCTGTTTATTTCAGGAAATTCACATGCCTTGTAATCAGGTCTATACTGGCTCATTACATTAACAAGAGCTTTCATTCCCTTCAGCATTTCAAGAACCTTATACGTGCAGCATTCAACATGATTCGGCATAACGAGATGCCGTACAAGCAAATCCGCATGTTTTTCAGCAATCAGATGATTTCTTTTTACTATTTTCACGTAGTTGGGTGCTGAAGAATATTTCATTGCACAATCATCATTTCCGTATTTGAAATCAGAGAGATACAAATCGATTGCTCCGTTGAGAAGCTTCATGCATTTTTCGCTCATGTACATGTTTGAATTCCATATCATGGGCAGGGGTTTCTCCAGATTTTTCATAACCTGGAGGACATGATACAGATTTGGTGTTGGTTCACCCCCAACGAAATTTGCATTTATCACATTTTCTGTTTCAAGCCATTTCGCAACATCTTCAGGAGGTATTTCCCGCCCGCTTTCCGGAAACTGTGAGATATCCCAGTTCTGGCAGAAGACGCACCTTAATGTGCAGCCGGTATAAAATATTGTTCCTGAGGGAACGAGCATTTCTTCTTCTCCGACGTGCGGGAACATACTTGCTATATGTGAATTTATACCAACTCCGCAGAAGCCGCGCTTTTCTTCGCGATTGACAAGGCATTTCCGTTCGCATAAGTTGCATTTTTTCAGGGTCTCTCTTGTAAGATGGATTTTAAGATCAAGCAGGCTCTTCTCTTTCGGGGAGTAATCTGTCATGCCCTTGGCTTCGCTGAGAAGGGAGTCGTGAAGGGAAAACAGTTTTTCAGTATCGTCTTCCGGAGAAAAATCCGCATCTACACTCCTGCTCCTCATGAAGACGGGAAGTGCTTCGCCTTTTCTTACAGCATGATAGTGTTCCATTGTCATAAAATATGATTAAATCCAAAAGGTTTAAATATTAGGGATGCCCCAGATATAAACCCTGAGAAAAGGATGCTCAAGAAGGTGATCATTTGATTAAGAGGAAGGCTAAGACGAAAAAATCAAAGAAAATCAAAAAAGGGGTGGGTAAGAAAGCCAAAAAACTGATTATGGGGAAACCGCCTGCCGGGAAAAAGAAAACCCTGAAGGGAAA
>DAOVFD010000126.1 GCA_030668565.1 Microcaldota archaeon | reverse complement strand
TCTTTATTCCTCGTTTATGAAGATAGCAACCACTTCAGGTACAGGAAGCACTGAAAGAAAGATAAAATACCTTGTAGAACTTCTTAATAATTCCAGTCCTCTCGAAGCACGCTACATAGTCCGTTTTGTGCTTGGAAGATTAAGGCTTGGTGTCGGCGACCCAACGATACTTGACGCCTTGAGTGTGGCAAAAGTCAAGGACAAATCATGGAGAGAGCCTCTTGAAAGGGCGTATGACGTATGCTCGGATATGGGTTATATCGCAGAACTTTTCTACAAAAACAGGAATGAAATAAAGAAACTGAAAGTCCAGCCCTTTAAGCCTCTCATGCCCGCGCTTGCAGAAAGACTTGCAAGTCCGAAGGCAATAATAGCAAAAATAGGGAAATGCGCAATCGAGAAAAAATATGACGGATTCAGGCTGCAATGCCACAAGAGAGGCAAGCAGGTTGAAATCTACTCAAGGAAACTGGAAAAAATGACGCACATGTTTCCTGACGTTGTAAATGCGGTGTTGAAGCTTAAACCAAAAGAGATAATATTCGAAGCAGAGGCTCTTGCATACAATGGGAAAAGGCAGAGGTTTTATCCATTCCAGCAGACAATGCACAGAAGAAGAAAGCACGGGATTGAAAAAGCATCAAAGGAACTGCCGCTGAATCTTTTCTGTTTTGATGTTCTTTATGTGGATAAAAAGGATTTGACCGAAAAACCATATACAGAAAGAAGAAAGGCACTTGTGAAGGCGTTCTCAAAGGAAGGGAAGATACTCAGGCAAAGTGAAAGCACTATTGTAAGCGACCCAAAAAAACTCAAAGATATTTTTGATGACTCTTTGAAAAAAGGACTGGAGGGGGTAATGGCAAAGGACCTTAAAGCTCCATATACTGCAGGAAAAAGGAAATTCGCCTGGATAAAACTTAAGAAGTCGTACGGGAAATCTGTCGATACCGTTGATGGGCTGATTGTAGGGTATTTCCTTGGTAAGGGAGCAAGAGCAGAATTCAGGTTCGGCGGTCTGCTTGTTGCAGTTTACAATCCTGACAGAAACAAATTCGAAACAGTTGCGAAGATAGGTTCGGGTTTCACTGAAGAGGAGATGGTCATGTTCAGAAAGATGCTGAACAAAATCAGGACAAAGGAAGCACCGAAACAACTCGACCACCGTATAAAGCCGGATTTCTGGGTTCAGCCGAAATATGTTGTTGAGGTTGCTTTTGACGACATAACCCTTTCACCTACCCACACCTGTGGTCTTCATGGCGGCAGGGGTTATGCCCTCAGGTTTCCGAGAATGCTCAGGCTAAGGGATGATAAAGGTGTAAAAGAGGTTACTACTACAAAAGAAGTTATAGAAATGTATGAGGAGATGCATAAAAGGTGATTTGTTTGAAAGTAAAAGTCGAAAAATTCGGACATTCGGATGATGGGGTTATTGCGTATTTTCTGCTGAAGGAGGACAAGATTCCTGCAGAAGTAATCAAATTGACGGGAAAACTATCTGATAGTGAATTTGACAGGAAGCTTGGAAAGACATATGATACTGCAACGCTCGGAAAAATGAATTTCAAAAGGATTCTGCTTGTAGGGCTTGGCGAAAAGAAAGATTTTGAGCCTGATTTTGTCAGAAGGGCTGCAGGCACTGCTGTAAGATACTGCAAATCTATAAAATGCCCGAAACTTTCTGTTGTTGCCCCAAAAGTTCCTGAAGTCAGCGCAAGGTCCACAGCACAGTTCATAACAGAGGGTGTAATTCTTTCAAATTACAAATTTATGGAATTAAAGACAAAGAAAGAGGATTATTTTGATGTGAAACAGGTAAATATTATTACCTCTGATAAAACAGCCGCGGATGGTGTTAATACAGGGACCATTCTTGCAGAAGCGCAGAATTACACAAGGGAAATCGATGAATATCCCGCGAACCTGATGACTCCAAAGAAAGTTGCTGAAATCGCAAAACAGCTTGCAAAGAAGAACAAAAAACTTTCAATAACCGTTTTTGATGAAAAAGCGATGAAGAAAAAGGGAATGAATGCACTTCTTGGTGTTGCAAGCGGAAGTGCAGAGCCCCCACGGCTTGTAATATTAGAATATAATAAGGGAAAAAAGAATCTCCCGCTTTACGGACTTGTTGGAAAAGGAATAACTTTTGATTCAGGAGGAATTTCACTCAAACCATCAAAGGACATGCATGAAATGAAATATGACAAGACAGGAGCAATTGTTGTTCTTGGAACAGTGAAGGCAGTTGCAGAGATGAATCTTCCAATAAGACTGATGGTTGCGCTTGCGCTTACTGAAAACATGCCCGGGGGACGGGCACAGAAGCCCGGCGATGTTGTAAAAGCGTATGGCGGAAAAACAATTGAAGTGCTTAACACAGATGCAGAAGGAAGATTAGTACTTGCAGATGCTCTTGCATATGTTGCTGAAAAG
>DAOVFD010000108.1 GCA_030668565.1 Microcaldota archaeon | reverse complement strand
TTTTGATACAGTCCACAGATTATACGATGTTGATACCTGTTACCAGTATGAGATGAAACCTTATGACCACGAGAATCTTATTGAGCTGTATTTCGGAAATAAAACATCGCCGCGTGGGTACGTCTGGATTTTTCCGAAAGCAGACAGAAGGGTGAATGTAGGAATAGGAATTGGCGGGAATCTTACGAATGGGGATAAGAACGGAATGCCTGGAGCTGACCCAAAAAAACTACTTGATGATTTCATAGAAAAGCATGAGCAATTGAAAGATTCCAGCACGCTCGATGATTTTGGTGGAGTAATAAGCGTGGGTGCACCATTGAATGAATTTGTAAAGGATAATTTCATGGTTATAGGAACCGCGGCAAAACAGGTCGACCCGATTCACGGAGGTGGAATTGCACTTGCCATGGAAGCAGGGATGCTGGCTGCAAATGTTGCATTGAAAGCAAAGGAAAAAGGATACACTAAAGAATCACTCATGGAATATGAGAATACCTGGAAGGAAACTGCAGGAAAAAAGGTTGCAAAGAGACTGATGTTAAGGAAAGTTCTTGAAAAATTCAATGATGATGACCTAAATCACATATTCGGCAGTATAACCCAGAATGACCTAAACGATGTCATGGACGGTAAATTTGCCGGTCCTGTTGCAAAGGTTCTTGCAGGAAGGCCGCAGTTGCTGAAGGTTTTGAGTGTGCTTACCCACTAAACGAAAAGTCATCGAAAATAAGATTTCCTTTGTAGAAGACGGATTTGACTTTTCCTTTTATTTTTCTGCCTTCAAAGGGACTCCATTTGCATTTTGTGTACAATTTATTTCCCTTGACAGTCCACTCTTTTTTCAGGTCAAGTACCGTGATGTTTCCGTAAAAGCCTTCTTTTATCCTTCCGACTCTGCCGAGGTCGAATATTGCAGCGGGTTTTTCACTCATGTGTTCGATAATCCATTCCAGACCAATCTTTTTTGAATGGTATGCGGTAAGCATCATTCCCAAAGAGGTTTCAAGGCCGGGAAAACCATGGGCGCCGTTTTTCTTGTCTTCAAGCGTATGCGGTGCATGATCTGTCGCTATGCAGTCTATTTTATCTATCTTCTTCCAGAGTGATTCCGGTCCTCCTGACCTCAAATTCGGGTAGACCGTGCCTCTATAACCAAGTTTTTTTGCATCTTTACTGTCAAGAAACAGATAATGTGGTGCTGTTTCCACAGTAAGCCCGAATGATTTTGAAATAGTAACTTCTTTCCCGCACGATGCATGTGCAATATGGGAACTTCTCCTGTATCTGTTTGAAAGGCTCCCCACCTTCGCTATATTTTTGTATGTTGCATCAAGCTGCTCATGTTCGGTTTTGCCGTCTCCGGTAGCATGGAAAACAAATTGTCCTTTGTAATTTTCAAAGTGTTTTTTAAGTGAGCCGGGATTTCTCAGGTAAAGTTCTCCTGTTGTTTTTCCGAGGTAAACTTTCAGTGAGAGCGGATCGGCTCTTTCTATTTCATCAAAATTATGGTCTGTGGCCCCGAAATAAAAACGCACCTCGCATATGGCTTTCTTTTTTGCAAGAGCTGCTTTTTCAAACAATGCTGCCACGGTTACTGTCGGATATGGATTGTTTGGCATGTCCATGACAGTGGTAAAACCGCCTGCAACAGCAGCCCGTGTCCCGGTATGGAAATCCTCCTTGTATGTCGCACCGGGATCTCTCAGATGAACGTGGGGGTCTATGAGGCCGGGCAGGACAAGCATGCCCTTGGCATTGTATTTTTCATCTGCTCCGTTCAGGTTCCTGCCTATACTTTTTATCTTTCCATTCTCGATGAGAATGTCTGAATCTGAGAATTCACCTTTGTAAAAAACCTTTCCCCCTTTTATCAGAACGCTCATAGTCACACGAGTCTTCTTTCTCTTATGAGTGTTATAAACCTGAGAACCAAAAGTGCCAAAAACTTTGTTGCCTTGAACCTGATTTTGTTGTACCATTGGTTCCTGCTGTTTATCGTGTTGAGCAGGTCCCTGAACGCCTCCTTTTCTCCGGCTCCCATCTTGCTTTCCGTTACCTTCTTGTGCTCCTTGCCGTCAACTATTGTTATTTCCTCCTGTTTTCCTATCTGTTTTTTGGCCTGCTCGTACCATGGAGGTAGTGAAGACCTCTTTTTGGCTACTGCTTTTACGAAATCCCCTGTTGTTACCGACCTCTGCTTAACCTGCTTCTTCGCAAGTTCCCGCGCCTTTTCTTTCACCATCCCCTTTTTCATCAACTCTTCTGTCTTTTTCTGTATTCCAAAGAAAGCCTCCCTCCACGGGAATGTTGCAGCTTCGTCAACGATTGCCTTCAGGTCAGAAGAGGCATAGTTTGTCGTTGCTACAGCAAGAAATTTGTAGGGAATGAATGAGGCGAGAGGCTTTTTTGAAGCATGAAGCTTGAGTATTTCCGCTCTTGAGGTGAAATCCGGCTCAGGGACGTATATCGTCTTACTGAAACGACCGCTTCTTCTCAGGGCAGGGTCAACGTCCCAGGGTGCGTTCGTTGCTGCTATGATAAGCACATCCTCGTTATGCGCTTCAACACCATCTATCTCATAAAGCATCTGGTTGACGGCCATTCTCATGTACTGCTGGCCCTCCTGCTGGTCCCTTCTTCCTCCGATAGCATCAACTTCATCAAAGAAGAGAATACAAGGTGAATTCTTCCTGGCAAGTTCGAAAACCTTGTGTATGTTCTTTTCAGTATTGCCGACATACATGTCAAGCAGGTCTGAAAGTTTTGCATTTATGAAGCCTGAGTCGCTTTCGCCTGCTGATGCCTTTACTATGAATGTCTTCCCGCATCCTGGAGGCCCGTACATCATTATTCCTCCCCCACCGAGCTTTCCGTATTTCCTTGCAAGGTCAGGATTCATCATCGGGTAGATAACCGCTTCCTTGATTTCCTCCTTCATCTTTTTCATTCCGGCCACATCCTTGAATGTCATGTCCGGCTTCTGGAGCATTTTTATGTCCGCACCTGCCTTGCCTTCTCCCCCTTCTCCTTTGCCCTCCTGCTCTTTCTTTGTTTTCGCGCTTTCAAGGTGTGTCTTGGCCTCAGCCAGTTCGGGATTCAACTCCAGTGCTTTTTCATAATCGGCTACAGCACTGCTCATGTCCCCTGCATATTCCCTCGCAAGCCCTCTCAGATGGTATGCCTCGGCAAAATCAGGCTTTAATTCCACAACCTTTGAAAAATCATCTATCGCCTTTTCGTATTCCTCTATTGACGCATAGGACAATCCCCTGTTGTAAAACGCCTTAAGGTAATTTGGATTCAGGTTTATGGCT
>DAOVFD010000097.1 GCA_030668565.1 Microcaldota archaeon | reverse complement strand
CAGATACATTGATACCTTTGGTAACAGGTCTATCCGGCAATCAATGCTGGCATCAAGTTCTAACCTTCGAACTTCCTCCTCTTCAAACCTCTTTTTCTCATCTTTGGCAAGATAATAAAGGCTTTCCCATTTCTCCTCATGCTGTGGCCTAACCGGTATTTCAATCGTCTCAAACTCAACTTCTTCTTTACTAATTGCCTCCAAAAACTTGCTCAGATAATCAGCTTTGATGCCATAAATATTAAGCATCTCTAAGAATCGGACTGAGCTTTTCTCATCGCTCCTTTTAAGAGACATCCCTTTGCCTTTCAGTCTTACTCCCCTCCCAAATAACTGGATAATCTGTGGTCCTTGTCCTTTTCCAATATTCAAAAGTCCCATGGAAGTAACCCGCCATGTGTCCCAGCCTTCGATGAATTTCTTTGAGCCAATAAGAACATCTATGGTAGAGCCCTCTTTCTTGATGTCATCAAAAAGAGAGTTTGATAGAGCATCCTGCTCTACGGATATACCCTTTTTCTCTAATTGCTTTTTGAACCCTGAGACATCACCGATATTTATGACTCCGAAGTAGTCATTCTCTCCAATCTTTAAGCCTAACTCTCCCTCGGCATTCTTCAGTTCATATATTCCAAAACTACCTTTTCCCGCAAAAACCCTCTTGTATAAATCATCAAGCTCAATGCCCCTTGTCCTGAGATAAGAGAATCTATTCTTGAACACATCTTCATTATTTTCGTCCTTGAGCTCAGTATTGCCCTCTAAAATATCTTTTGCCCTTTTGCGCACCCAGCCTTCATCCTTCATCACTCTACTGAGGAATTCCACAATCTGAATAACATCCGATTCCTCCTCTTTTCCTGTAACCGTTGTGCCAACAAAAATCCACAGAGGTTTCTCCAGGTTGTGTTCTGCTGCTAAATGTTTGTTTTCCTCATACACCAGAAGTTGCTCATAAAAAGCCAAAAGATTGGCGACAAACATCGTCTCCTGGAAGTCCCGTTCGCTTATCTTTGCCTGTTTGACATTGAGTACGGAGAAATCTTTGCCATAGCCGTCGAGATAGAAGTACTTGTATGAGTAATCAAAGACGATTGATTTGGCATATTCTTCGAGCGTCTCTTTATTACTTTCACTTAAAATCTGCCCGAACGTAGCACTGTATTCAAAGACAAAGCCCTTCTCCGCCAGCTTGTTCCTCAGTTTTGCCCATTTCTGCTCCTCTGACCTCTTGCCTTTGTGCCCTTCATCTACAAAAACGAGATTCCTACCTTCAAATACACCAACCGGGAGAGTCACACCACCACCCTTTTTCTCCTCCACGAACTTGGTCATTTCTATGACCAGAATTTCCCGTTCGTCCCTGAATATGCCGTGACCACCCAATCCCCCCTCATAGAGTCGGCAAGGAATACCACTTTTCTGTAGTTCCTCAAAGTGCTGTTTGGAAAGTCCTTCATTGGGAGTAATCAGAATAATATTGTCGGGGGGAAATAGCTTATAGTGGAAGAATTGGTGGTAGTTTATATGGGTAATCAGGGTCTTGCCAGAGCCTGTTGCCATCCAGAAGACAAGCTTTTTCACATCGTCTTCACTGAATTCATCTATGAGGTCAATATCTTGCTCCTGCTTGCAGGTTTTTAGAAAGTCGTTTAGCTCATACAAAAACTCAATTTTTCTATTCTTGAGGTTATCCAGAACAACCTCGGTAAAAAGCACAGCCAGATATTGGAAGTATTTCAGAGAAACAGGCTCGCGTTTGTAATTAATCTTTCTCACATAAGATTGAATATTCTCATCGTATCTGAGGAGGGAATCCTCCGAAAGTTTATCCTTTTGAAGGTACTCAAAAGCCGATCTCAGGACATTTACGAAATGACTTCGCCCATCGCTATCAACAGCGACTGGCGCATCCTTCAGCTTTTCCTGCAGGTCTCTAAAGTCCTTTACACCGAAGAGCGACAGTAGATACTTATTTAAGACAAGGTATTTTTCTATGTTCATGGCTCATGACATCAATTTTTTGAACTCCGGTTCAATATGGCGAATTTCCACTGTAAGGTCCCCAAGTTTAGGGGTCAAGACGCTCTGTCCGTTTACATAAACAATATGCGGCGCCCAGGGTTCAAGTTCCTTGATGATGAATTCCTTGTCTTCCTTGAAATCATCCTCGGTCCATTTATCCTCATAGTCCCGCCAAACAATAGCCATATTCTTTCCTGCCTTTTCGCCGAGAATAAACAGGTATTTTCCCTGATTGTTTCGTGTCTTTACTTTCTTGACTTTCAAACCTAAGAGATAGTTAAAGGTCTCCGGTATATCCATCACCATTTCCTGCGGTTCGCCTACTTCTTCAAGATTGACTTTGAGTTTGTAGCAGAAGGGGGTTTTGAGCTGGTCAATGTTGAGGAGGTGGGGACTCTCCCTTGTTTCGTAATCCAAGAAATATTTCAAAAAATAATCATCCCCAAATTTCAGTTCCGCTTGTTTGTTCGAGGTGAGTTCAATGTTATCCAGAGTGTCTTCGTATTGTTCTAAGATTTGGTATTTGAAGAAGCCGCCTGCGGTATTTTCGTTGTATATTTCTTTGATATCTTTTTCTTTGGAAATTCCGCTCTTATCATAAGCTAAAACCTTCTTCATTCTTGGTAAAACCACAGTCCAGAAATGCTCTCCCAACTCCACGCCAATCCATTTCCTTTTGAGTTTATGGGCAACTGCTGTGGTGGTGCTAGAGCCGAGGAAGAAGTCCATAACAAGGTCGCCTTCATTGGAAGTTGACTCTATAACACGCTTCAAAAGAATTTCGGAGTTTTCGGTCTTGAAATCCCACCCAGATGAATATCCTGGAACGTCTGTCCAATTACTATCGAGTGCTTCATAATCCTGACTCTTTACTTTATAAACAGGTTTGCCTCTGGCGTTTAACTTTATGAGTCCCTGCTTTTCCATTTCGTATATTTTCTCTTGGCTAAACATCCATTTTCTACCAGACTGAGCTAACATCTCTTTGCCCAGAATAATTCTAGGTTTGGGCATTTCTGGATTTACGTCCATAACATCTAAAGCATGCCACTTTTCTTTGTTTGCTTTTTTATATATTTTTACAAGATTGAAAGTTGCTGAACCAGATTTAGCCCAAAAGTACACAGTATCACTGCTTACTGGATACTTATTCGGAAGAAAAGTCTCTCTTACCGCAAATCCTTTTTTACTGATTCTGTTCACTACTAGTTCATTCGTAAAGTTCTCCTCTCCAAAAACCTCGTTCAGCAAAAGCCTGACATACATATTCCCGTTGTAATCACATCGGACAAAAATGCTCCCCCTATCACCTAATAAATATCTGGCAAATCTTAACCTATTTTCTAATATGCTTATCCACGAAGAGTCTTTGTAATTTACGTTATAAAGAAAATTCGCATTCGTGCCAAGATTAAATGGAGGATCAATGTAAATGGTCTGGACTTTTTCTTTATATTTTCCAAGGAGTAGATTCAAAGCCTGATAGTTCTCGCTTTTTATAAGTAAGCCGTCTAGAAGGTCGTCCAGATCGGCATTTTGGGTGAGTTTCTCAAGGAGCTTTTCCTTGAATTCCTGAGTAAGGTACCTGGTGTCAATCGGCAGGTGGAG
>DAOVFD010000015.1 GCA_030668565.1 Microcaldota archaeon | reverse complement strand
ATTTTGGATTTCCGGCTTCAAAATGTTTTTTTGAGAAAACCCTGAAGCCGGGGCGCGTCATTCAGGACTTGTGAATAGCCCAGATTCTGTCCCGTTTGGGACAAAATATCTATAGAAAAACAACCCCAGAAAATTTTTTTCCAGTCCCGTAGGGCCCACGAACATTATATTCCCTGGGTTCTGGTAGCCCCCTTCCATGATTATGTCCAAGTCGGCTATGCCTGTGGGTGCCCTGGTCTTTTTCAGGATGGGAAGTTTCTCTACGACTCCTAATTGTTCTGCCATGTTTTCAAATTGTCTTAGAACTTTTATAAATCTATATCAAACCTCTTGGGATTTGGTAGTAGTGAAATTTCACTCTATAGTCAAGGATTTAAAACTAGGGAGAGAAATAGAACCATGGTGGTAAGAAAAGCTTATTTTCTCGATGCCAGTTATATTATCAGGAACGGCAAAACTTATGTTGCACTCACTGTGAAGACCAAAAAGAAAGTGGTGAAGCTTTACTACCAGTACGACCCTTATTTCCTTGTTGATGCCCCTGATGACAAGAAAGAAGCAATAGAAATGATGGAGGGATTTGTGAGTGGGGAATCAGTAAGCCCTGTAAGAGTTGAAGAGGTTGAAATACTTCTGGGACTGGAAAGGAAAAAACTGCTTAAAGTGATATGTAAAAAACCGGCTGATGTCCCTGTCCTGAAAAACATGCTTCCTTTCAAATGCTACGAATACAGCATACCGTTTGCAAAAAGATTCATTTTCGATTTCCAGCTCATTCCGAATGCTGTAATAAAATATGAGAGGAAAGGAAGGATTATTACGAAGATAATCGAAACGGGAAATGAAGAAGTAGAACTGAAGAAACTTGCTTTTGATATTGAAACATACAATCCTCTGGGGATGCCCAGGGAAAAGAAAGACCCGGTAATCATGATAAGCTATTGCGGAAAGAAAAAGGGAGTGATAACAACAAAAAAATCAAAGGAAAAATACGTTGAAACTGTTGGAAGCGAGAAGGAAATTCTTGAGAGGTTCAGCGAGATAGTTCATGAAGAGGACCCCGATATTATTTTCGGCTATAATTCTGCAAATTTTGATATCCCCTATCTTGAAACAAGAGCAAAAATAACCGGGGCGCAGTTGTCAATGGGAAGATGGGAACCTAGCTTCAGGAAAATAAAGAAAGGGATGATAAATGGGGTTGAAATCAATGGAAGGACGCATATAGACCTTTATCCGATAACCAGATTCTTCGGGTTTATCGGTGTGGTAAAGGCGCAGAATTTCACTCTCGACGCGGTAGCTTCCGATGTTCTTGGAAAAAGAAAAGTGGAACTGAAAAAAGATGAGATGTGGAAACTCTGGGATGAGGGCTGGATAGACAAGCTTGCATTTTATTCGCTTACCGATTCAGAGCTTACTGCAGAACTCGGAAAAAGATATCTGCCTGTTGAGATGGAATTAAGCACTCTTACAAGAATGCCTTTGTTTGATACAAGCCTTTCCACGAGCGGACAGCTTGTTGAGAATTTACTGATTTATAATGCGGCAAAAAGAGGCATGGTCATTCCTCCAAAGCCTGCGGGTGAAGCAGTCGGAGAGAGAATAAACAATCCGATAAAGGGCGCTTTTGTCAAACTGCCTGAACCTGGTGTTTATGAGAACATTGCTGTCATGGATTTCCGGGGATTATATCCTTCGATAATAGTTTCATATAATATTGACCCGGATACTCTTACTGAAAAGAAAGGAGAGGGAGTTGTGGAGTCGCCTACCGGGGCGCTCTTTGAAACAAAAACAAGGGGGCTTGTTCCGTCTGTTCTTGATTATCTTATAGACTTCAGGGTTAAATTGAAGAAGAAACTGAAAACGCTTAAACCGGACAGTGACGAATACGTGAGGTTGGCTGCACGCTCACAGGGAATCAAAATCTTATCAAATTCCTTCTATGGTTACCTGGGCTATGCAAGGTCAAGATGGTATTCCAGAAAATGTGCCGAGAGCGTGACTGCATTTGGAAGGAAACATATCCAGGAAACTATTAAAGCTGCTGAGGATAAAGGATTCAAAGTGCTTTATGCAGACACTGATTCGGTCTTTTTGATTTACAAAAATAAAAAAGAAGTACTGGATTTCGTAGATGCGATAAACAAGTCTCTCCCGGAAAAAATGGAACTTGAATTTGAAGGATTTTATCCGCGTGGGGTATTTGTAAGCAAGAAAACCGGGGAAGAGAAAGGAGCGAAAAAGAAATATGCTATGATTGGGGAGGACGGACGAGTCAAGATAAGGGGATTCGAACTTGTGCGCCGTGACTGGTCGGTTATTGCCAAGAACACCCAAAGAAAGGTGCTTGAGGCGATACTTAAGGAAGGGAGCAAGAGCAAGGCAGTGAAGATTGTGAAGGAATCCATTGGAAGGCTAAGAAGCGGGAAAGTTCCGATGGAGGAACTCGTAATTATAACACAACTGAACAAGGACCCGAGAGGAGGCTATGACATAAAAAGCCCCGAACTCTCTGCCGCAAAGAAGCTTATGGCTGCAGGAAAGCCGGTTGAGAAGGGAAGCATAATATCTTATGTAATAACCAGGAAAGGAACGAGCATTTCAGAGAAGGCGACCCCTCTTGAAATGGCAAAAGACTATGACGCTGACTATTATATCAATAACCAGGTCCTGCCTGCGGTCATGAAAATTCTGAAGGAGCTTGGATATGACGAATATGGTCTGAAGGTGGGTGGAAAACAAGAGGGGCTTGAGTCGTTCTTTTAGAAGTATTTTTAAACAAAACAGCCTATAGGTAATTATCGTGGGCAGGGTTGATAATGAAGGCGTTAGAAGTAATACCAGCAGTACTCGCTAAAAGCAGCGAGGAGATGAGAGCAAAGATAGACCGTGTCACGCCTTATGTAAAAACCATTCACATAGACATGATGGATGGCAAATTTGTTCCTAATACAACTCTTTCGACAGATGAGACTGCTAAGGTTCTTGTTCCTGGAAAATATTATATCTTTCACTGGATGGTTGAAAAACCTGAAGAGGAGATTCCTAAACTGGGAAAATTCGCAAAAGGAAACCTGCATCTGGTGCATGCAGAGGTTCTGGAAAGGGAAAGATGGGGCATGTTGAAGGGAATGGGGATTGAACTTGGAATTGCAATAAACCCGGAAACACCTCTTGAACGGATTGATGATTATATTAATGAAACTGAAGAATTCCTTGTGATGTCGGTTCATCCGGGATTTTCAAACCAGAAATATATTCCTGATGTTGAAGGAAAGATAGGGGAAATCAGAAAGAAAAAACCGAATGCAAATATAGAGGTTGATGGTGGAGTAGGACCTCAAACAGTTGGAGGAGCTGCCGTAGCAGGGGCAAACAGACTCGCAGCTGCAAGTGCGATATTCGGCAAAGAAGACATTGAAAAAGCAATGCTCGACATAATGGGAGCGGCAGAGGAGGGAATTGCTGATGTTCAAGAAAATAAATAACGTAAAACAGCTTAAGCTTAAGGCGAATGAGATAAGGCAAGATGTCGTCAGGATGCTTAATGCTGCGGGTTCGGGCCATCCTGCCGGTGCTATCGGTCTTGCTGATGTATATGCTGCATTGTATTTCAATGTTCTTTACCATGATCCGAAAAATCCGTGTTGGCCTGAAAGAGACAGGATTGTTCTTTCAAACGGCCATGTCTGTCCTGTTCTTTACTCCGCACTTGCAAATACCGGCTATTTTCCCAAAGACGAACTTCTTACGCTCAGAAAACTCGGTTCAAGACTGCAGGGGCATCCGCACAAGGGTGCAATGCCCGGGATAGAGAATTCTTCTGGTCCTCTGGGCCATGGGCTTTCGATTGCAGTTGGAATGGCAATCGTTTCGAAAAGGGAAAGAAAGAAATGGAGGGTTTATTGTTTGATGTCTGACGGCGAACTGGATGAAGGACAGTGCTGGGAGGCCGCAATGCTTGCTGCAAAACACAGGCTTGGTAATCTTACTGCGGTAATCGATAGAAATAATATCCAGATTGACGGCCACACTGAAGAGGTTATGCCGTTGGAGCCTCTTGCGGACAAATTCAAATCATTCGGCTGGAATGTAATTAACGTTGATGGTCATAATATCAAGAAATTTATCGATGCATGCGAAGAGAGCAAGGCGGTCTATGAAAGGCCTACCGTAATTATAGCGCATACTGTTCCTGGAAAAGCAATTTCGTTCATGGAATTTCTGACTGAATGGCATGGAAAGCCACCCAACGATGAACAGGCAGCAGACGCAATCAAGGAACTGGAAAAACAGAGAGAGATGATTGAGGAGGAGGATGAATAATGAAAGAAATGCATCTTATTGAAAACATCCTCGAACCGGCTGAGAAAAAGGCGTCAAGGGAAGGAGTCGGGAATGCGCTTGTAGAAGAGGGAGAAAAAAACGAGAATATCTGGGCTGTCAGCGCTGATGTTGCAGAATCAACAAGGGTTCAAAAATTTAATGAAAAATTTCCGAAAAGATTTGTTCAGGTCGGTGTTGCGGAACAGAATATGGCAGGAGTTGCCGCAGGAATTTCATCTGTAGGAAAGATAGCAGTGATGTCCGCATATGCAGTATTTTCCCCGGGAAGGAACTGGGACCAGATAAGGGTTTCAATATGTTACAATAATTCAAATGTAAAGATGCATGGCTCGCACAGCGGATTGAACGTCGGTCCGGACGGCGCGTCGCATCAGGCGCTTGAGGATATCGCAATTACAAGGGTGCTACCGAATATGATTGTAATATCGCCTGCTGACAGAATTGAAGCAAACAAGGCGATGAAAGCTGCACTTGCGCACAACGGACCTGTTTACATAAGAACATCAAGGGAAAAAACCCCGACTTTCACTACTGATAAAACACCTTTTGAGATAGGAAAGGCGAACGTTTACAGGGATGGGAAAGATGTTACGATTATTGCGCATGGTTTGCAGGTTTACCAGTCATTGCTTGCTGCAGAAGAGCTTGCAAAAGAAGGAATAGATGCTGCAGTAATTGACTGCCACACCATAAAACCTATTGACAAGGAAACGATAATTGAATATGCAAAGAAAACGGGACTGGTTGTAACTGCTGAAGAACATCAGGTTAATGGCGGACTGGGAAGTGCTGTTGCAGAGGTTCTTGCTGAGAGATATCCCACGCCGATCAAGATTCATGGTATCTATGACAGGTTCTGCGAATCGGGCGGCGGATGGGAGCTCCTGAAAAAATATAAGCTTGATGCTACCGGGATTAAAGAAATTGTCAAAGAAGCCATGGGGATGAAGAAATGAACAGGAAATTGTTTTTACTTTTGCTCCTGTTTTCAACTCTTGTGTTTGCACAGCAGTCGGTATCAAATATAAGGGAAGCGATGTGTGATTTGGTGGAAACGTCACAAACGTTTTTAGCAATGGGAATAATAATTTTCATTCTGTTGGCGGTTCCATTGATAGCTGCAGGAATATTTTTGTATATAAAGAAAAAAGAATGGAAAATACTCGGCATCATTTTGATAATCGTTGGCGTGGCAGCACCAATTATGCTTGCGATGTTTTATCTTCTGATGCCATATCTCATTTCGGTATTAACCGGAGTAGAAGCCGAGACTATAATGGAATGTTCATAGGTGAATAATATGAAATTCTTTGTTGACATAGCGGATGTTGAAGAAATCAAAAAAGCAATCGAGCTTGGAGTTTGTGATGGTGTTACGACAAATCCAACCCTTGTAATGAAATCAGGGAAGAGCCAGGAGGAAGCAGTGAAGGAAATAGCAAAAGCTCTTGGAGACAGACCACTTAGTGTTGAAGGGATAAGTGATGACGCAGAAGGAATAGTGAAAGAAGCAGAGGAATTCGTAAAATGGGGAAAGAATATTGTGATAAAAGTTCCAATGACAAAAGAAGGAATGCGTGCAGTAGTGATGTTGAGTAAAAAAGGAATCAAAACAAATGTTACTCTTGTATTTTCACCTTCACAGGCGCTTATTGCGGCAAAGGCAGGAGCAACTTATGTTTCTCCTTTCGTAGGAAGACTTGATGATATTTCTGAGGATGGAATGCAGCTTGTAAGGGACATGCTCCAGATTTTCCGTAATTATGGACTTGAAACCGAGGTTATTGTAGCGTCAGTAAGACATCCTGAGCATGTTGTCGAGGCAGCAAAGGCAGGAGCACATATCGCAACTGTGCCTCCGAAAGTTCTGGAGCAGTTGTGGCACCATCCGCTAACTGACAAAGGAATAAAAACTTTCAAAGAGCATTACGAACAGACAAAGAAATGGGATTAATACTAAGGAAGTTTGATCAAACTTTAACATGAGTATGTTAGGAGGAAAGTTTGTATGAAAGAATCGATTCCGCTTACCTGGAGAAGAATACCGGAGAGATACAGGTTAATCGGTGTAAAATGTGAAACGTGCGGAAAGAATTACTTTCCTTCAAGACCAATATGCCCGAAGTGCAGGAGAAAAGGAAAACTAGTGAAGGTGCAATTTTCAGGAAAAGGAAAGATTTACACTCATACGACTATTTATTCCGCGCCCACCGGTTTTGAGAACCAGGTTCCCTATGTTATTGCACTGATAGAACTTGAAGAAGGTGCAAGGGTTCTTGGCCAGGTTGTCGACTGTGACCCGAAAGATGTAAAGATAGGTGCAAAAGTGGAAAAAATATTCAGGGAAATACAACGGGATGACCCTGAAGGGCTTATTCATTACGGATTCAAGTTCAAGCTTGCTTAGTTATTACTTCCCCTGCCATGTTCTTCCCAATTTCATCTTTTTTGCTTTTTCGAGACTCAGCCACCTGAATCCTGAAAATTCTTCTGCAGGAACAGCCTTTGTTTGTTTTGCACGCATGCTGAAAACAAGGCAGGGAACCCAATACTTCCTTTTTCTCGAGCCTGCATTGTATCGTTTTTCCATTTTTATTTCGCAAACTTCCGCATCTATTCCAGTCTGTCTTCTGAATTCGGCAGTAAGTTTCTGCACCGGGTCTTCTGCACCGAAGATTGTTATGCATGGAAGCTCTATGCGTTCTGTTCCATGCCTGTCTTTTCGTATCAGAAAAAGAACCCTGCCATTATCTTCCAGCATTCCGCAGGCAAGTGCTTTCGGAATTGTCTTTGACGGAAGCTTCCGCGCATCACTCATAATACGTCTCCCACATTTTCTGCGCAAGCTTTCCTGTTTTCATGAATTTTTCTATGTCCACTTTTTCCTTTTTCTTTCTGTGTTCTTCAAGGAATTTGTTTACCTTATCTATGAGTATTGCCTTCAGTTCTCCGGTGAGCAGGGCACCTGAGCGATAATCATCCTCTATTTTCTTCAGTTTTTTGTCATCCGGCTCAAAAAGAATCTTCAGCCACTGGAATGGAACATCTATGTCCGGATTTCCTCCTTTTTTCCTGTGTTCCTCCACTGTTGCCTGTCCACCGGAGAATGCGTATTTGTTTACTTTCTTCTTCACTGTTTTTTCATCATCCGTAAGCCACATCGCAGTATCAACCATTGAAGCGCTCATTTTTCCCTGAACTCCCTGAAGCGGTGGAAGGAATTTGCTGTGTATCACCGATGTTTTGTTATATCCCACGGCTTCTGCAACGTCCCGCTGCACCCTGAAGTAAGGATCCTGATCCAAGGCGCATGGGATAAGACAGCGTTTCTTCTCTAACATGGTCGGTATCATCTGGTAGGCAGGATAGAATATCTGGCCGATGTTGCTCTCTGAAGTAAAGCCAAAGACTGCCTTCACTGTTGAGAATGTCACTCTTCTTGCAACATCCAGGATAAGGGGGTAGACATGGCGGACATACTCCCTGTCCTTGAATATGAATGTCCTGTCCGGGTCGAATCCAAGAGCGGCTATGTCCTTTATGTTGTCTTCTGCCCAGGCATCTATCTGCTTCCAGTCCGTATTCCTGTCAAAAACGAATTTCTCGTCGTCTGTAATCTCAATGTAAAGATTAACATCGTAAACATCCTGGAGCCATTTCGTGAATAACATCGGTGTGAGGTGGCCTATGTGAAGCGGTCCTGACGGTTTTCTGCCGGTATATAGGAAGAATCCTTTTCCCTTATCATAATCGTCCAGAACAAGATTGAGGTCCCGGTGGGAAAAGTAGAATCCACGTCTGAGAAACATGTGGAGCTCCTTCGAATGTTTCCTTATTCTACTAATGAGCCTGTCGTCTATCTTCTGGGTTCCGAATTCCTTGATGAGCTTGTCGTAGTCTACCGAACCCTCTACTTCCCATGGAGTTACTTTCATGCATGAAAGATATCCAACAAAAAAATAAAAACATGCGCAACCGTTTGTTATATTTTATGTAAATGTATATATTAACATATTAATGTAAATTATGTGTGTGAATAAAACATAATATTTATATATAGCTGTGATTACACACATCAAAATACACAAAACATATAAATACTTCCCAATACCCAGTTAGTATTGAGGTGGTGTGAATGATGAGCGTAATAAAGTTAATAATTCATCCTAAAAATCAGATTGAATGTGATGTTGAGGATTCACGAAGGGAGATATTCAGATTAAGGAATGAACTCGAGAGGAGTATTGTGATCTCGAATTCGAATATTTCTTCCAAGCATGCTGCGATTGTTGCTACCGCGGTCCAGATAAGGGGAGCCCTCAGCGGATGCGAAGTGCCGCTTACAAACATGGAAAAAGTGGAGCTTATGAAGACGCTCAATCGGGCAAAGGTCAGGGTTTTCCTCTCAGGAACAGACGAGGGCCTCAAGACCTTCAGGATACTTGATACGATATCAAATGACGTAACAAGACGTTTGTAGGAATATTTACGTAGGTGATTAATATGCGATCAGTTGTCGTTGTTACAGAGGACAAACCAGGATTGTTAGGAGATATAACATACATACTCAGTAAGTCGGGTATAGTGATAAACGGTGTAGATGTAGATGTGGTCGGCGGGAAGGCTGTTCTTTCTCTCGTCGTAAAGGATCCCAGGAAGACAAAGGGAGTTCTTGAGAGAAACGGCTTCATGATAGTAGAACCGGATGCACTCGTGGTAAAGGTTTCAGACCAGCCCAGGTCATTTGCAGATATTATGAAAATGCTTGAAAGAAAGAAAGTACGCATAGAGGATTATTCAGAGATAACCTCGGATGACAACGGAGGGGTCTTTGCACTTACGGTTAACAAGAGAAGAAAGGCATCAAGACTTCTGGAAAATTTCATGATAGGTGCCGCTTCTGCCTGATTTTTTTTCTTTTATTTATTCTACCCGAAGCTCGGAAACATAAAGACCGTTTTCATGCTTGAAATATATGTCTACGACAGGCATTCCCTTGGCATTTACATACGGTATTTCCGTGCAGCCGTACAAAAGATTGAATATGTACCCCAAATTGCCAGCAACTTTAAAGTTAGTCTCAGCAGGCTGAACGGCTTTGAGAAGATAATCCGCTCCCTTTTTCTGCCATTTTTCCGCGATTAGTGTCAGAGGAGTTTTATTGCCATTAGATCTGAGGAGCGATAGTTTCGGAACCAATTCACCGAGGCTATGCAAGGAAACCCGAAGATTCTGTGGAATCGGAACCTTGATATCCGGGTCTGCTTTCATCCTGTCCAATGCCCTCCGTAATCTATTATGGGCCTTGTTGAATTTCCTCTTCGAAAATTCTTCGGATGATTTGAAGAAGCAATATGCCCTGCCGGTGTTTTTCATATATATATATCAGGTATAAAACAGTTTTTAATACTATCTATAACTATAAAATGAATAAAAATAAAGAAAAAAAGAAAAAAATCAGCCGAGGACTTCCAGGTCCTCACTGTAGGGTGGGAGGGTCGATGTTTCTTCTTCGGTGAAAGCCTGGCCTGCAACCGAGGCTCCTTTTACACCGGTGACTATTCCGACTATTTCCAGCTTGCCCTCATAGTTGTTCATAATCCTGGCTCCCCACTTGACGTTTGCTTCTGCATCCATCCTCTCGGTAATCATCTCTCCTGCCTTTATGGCATCTCCGAGAGTGAGGTCAGAACCGCCCGAAATGTGGATAAGGGCTCCTTTTGCTCCTTCGAAGTCAACGTCTAGGAGTCTGTTCTTGATTACCCCTTCTGCTGCTGCCCTTACTTTTTCGTTTCCTTTTCCTTCACCGACTGCGATGAATCCTACTCCACCGCCTTCCATGATTGCCCTTACGTCTGCGAAGTCGATGTTAATCAAGGATGGTTGGGTAATCGTCCAAACAAGACCGGAGATTGCCCTTGAGAGGATTTCGTCTGCAACAGAGAACGCCTCTGCCATCGGAAGGTTCGGTACCAGCTTGACAAGTCTGTTATTATCAAGAATAATTACGGAATCACAGTGCTGTTTCAATTTCTTGATTCCCTCCTCTGCTTTCTTCTTTCTTGCTCTTTCAAGTGCAAATGGGTAGGTTACCATTGATACTACGATTGCACCCTGTTCTTTTGCAATCTGGGCAACGATAGGTGCGGCTCCACCACCAGTACCACCACCCATACCAGCGCATATGAATACGAGGTGTGCTCCTTCGAGCTCTCTCTCAATCATAGGCCTGTCAACCTCGGCGGATTTAGCTCCAATGTCAGGATAACCGCCTGCACCGAGACCCTTTGTTACGCTTTTGCCGATAAGCACTTTCTTTGAACGCTCATGAACGATGTTCAAATGCTGCTTATCAGTGTTTATAGCAACAAGCTCTGTTCCCTTCACGCCGGATTTAATCAGACGGTTTATGGTGTTGTTTCCAGCACCACCGACACCGACGGTGACGATTTTAATCGTCTCGGAACTCATTGATTCCGGAGTTTCTTCCTTAGAGGCAGGAGTTGCCTCACCCATAACGGATTTTACCAAATCTTCCATATATATACACCTTTAGTCGCCATTCTCTCCCACAGATAACATGCGTGCGGGAATTATCTCGTTGGGAGGTAAGACTTACCTCGGTAGAAACTTATTTAAATAAGTTTGGTTTAACCCCGGAGAAAAATCAACGGAATAGTTTGTAAAATATAACAAAAGAATCTTCGTCGAGGTGAAAAAATAAATACATTTATTAAATGTATTGCAGTAGAAATGATGTGACCTCCTATGGTAAAAGTCATCACAATAATGGATGATGTATATGCTGATTTGTACAGAGTGAAAATTGCAAAAGGTATGAGCTTCAGCGGTGCGATAAGATATCTTCTGAAGGAGAGAAGGGAAGAGGGAAAGAGGATACTCTCCTTTGCCGGCACTATCGGAAATGAGGACGTTGACAGAAGAGCGCTCGAAAAAGTAAGGCGGGAAAGGATGGTGATAAAGTAAATGGAGAAGATATGCCTTGACCTGGATACTGTCCTGGACTTTCTGAGAGGTGACCCTGGCACTGTTGAAAAGCTGCACTATTATGCAAACAGGGAGGAGATATGCGTTTCCGGAATAACTCTTTATGCCCTCCTTGAAACAGTAAGCAAAAAAGACATAATACTGTCCCTTGCAAACAGTGTAACAGTCCTGCCGTTTGACAGAAAGGCCGCCGTCATAGCAAACAGGATAAACAGAGAGACGAACAGGGGAACAGACCCCCCGGCAGAATCTGTATTGACCGCCGCAATCTGCATAGCTAACAACGCTTTTCTTTTCACAAGAAAGCCTGTCAACTTTGAAGGTATCAGGGGGCTGAAAAAGGTCTAGTTTTTTATTTGTTATTCAACAAATTAGTTTCATGAATTCTGCAAAAGCGCTCGTTCTTACCGGTTATGGAATAAACTGCGAGCATGAAAGTAAGTACGCATTCGAAAAGAGCGGGGGAGACGCAGATATAGTTCACGTTAACAAGGTTATTGAGAATGCGAAGATTCTTGAGGACTACAATCTGCTCTTATTTCCAGGGGGTTTTTCATTCGGGGATGATTTGGGTTCGGGAAAAGTTTTTGCAAACAAGTTGAGGTACAGACTTTATGACCCGATAAAGGAGTTCGTAAATTCGAAGAAACTTGTTGTCGGAGTCTGCAACGGTTTCCAGGTGCTTGTAAAACTCGGAGTGCTTCCTGTTCCTGATTTCCAGCAGAGAGTTACGCTAACTGCAAACGATTCAGGGAAATTCGAGGACAGATGGGTGTTCCTTAAAATAAACCAAAGGTCTCCGTGCTTATTTACAACTGGAATCGATTATATGCTGCTGCCTGTAAGACATGGAGAAGGAAAATTCATTGCACCTGAATCAGAACTTAATAAAATAAAGGAAAAGAACCTTGTTGCACTTGAATATGTTGACAGACAGGGAAAACCGGCAGGTTATCCGTATAATCCGAACGGTTCTGTAGACAACATAGCAGGAATATGTGACGAAAGCGGAGGAATATTTGGTCTTATGCCACATCCGGAAGCATTCAACATGCCCCAAAACTGTCCTTACTGGCCCCTTGGCGGAGTAAAGGAGGCGATGGGACTGAAAGTTTTCAAAAATGCCGTGAAATATCTGACTGTCAATTTCTGAATCACGATATCA
Organism: Microcaldota archaeon; assembly: GCA_030668565.1. Classification (GTDB taxonomy): domain Archaea; phylum Micrarchaeota; class Micrarchaeia; order Anstonellales; family Bilamarchaeaceae; genus JAVZJR01. The sequence continues at coordinate 539 of DAOVFD010000015.1, read as the reverse complement.
GTTTTTCTATTTCTTCAGCGAATTGTTTTGCATGAGCAGGGCCATCCGCGGTAACTATTTTAGCGTCGACAACTACGCCTTGTTTTTCATAAGTTGCACCGAATTTTTCAAGAACTTTATCAGTACCCATTCCAAATTCTGCATCATTGCCAACCCAGACAGTGGCTTTCTTTCCTTCAAGAACACCCGCTTTTGCAAGTGTTGTCGAAGCCCAACAGATTGCAGCAAGAACTTTTCCCTCTGCAGCTGCTTCCCTTGCAATTTTCAGAGCGCCCGCTTCTTTTCTGATTATAGGTGTTCCCTGACCACCAATAAAAACCACTGCGTCGTAATCGCCGACATTTATATCTCCAAGAGACAATGTCGCTTCAACGCTTCCGCCCATCATACCATTGCATGTTCCTTTCTTTGTGCTTGCAACAGTGACTTCCATGCCTTTTTCTTCAAAATATTTCTTCGGAATCTCGAACTCCTCATCCCTGTAATTCTCAAGGGGCACAATCATCAAGACCTTCACTATACGACCACCGCTGAAATAT
>DAOVFD010000046.1 GCA_030668565.1 Microcaldota archaeon | reverse complement strand
TTACGATGAACATGAACACCGTAATATAAAGAAAGAACTCGGTGGCAACCTGCCCCCGTTTATTCAGTCGGCACACTCACAACCACCTTTCCATCTCTGTTGTAAACTTCGACAACAAACAGTCCCGCGCCCTCTATTATCTGCGGTGAGCTTTCCTCACCCTCTATCTTTGCAAATATGGGAGAAACCCCGTCATAATAACCTTCTGAGGTTTTTATTCTTACAACGATTTCTCCATTGCCGATGGTTACACTCTCAGTAGCCGGAGGATTATTCAGCACTATTGTCCTTTTTGCTTCCGGCCCCTGGCTGTAAACGAAATTTACAGTATCTGCAAGAGACCTTGCTGAAGCGTCTGCCTGGGCCATTGCGGTTTCGTCATAACCGACCTGCGTAATAGTAAACATAAGAAAGATAACCGGCAGGGTAAATGCCAGAATTACTCCCATGGTTATAAGAAGTTCCATTGCCGCCTGCCCGCGCAGGTGATGGGCAGTGAACGGAGTTCGCCCAATCGATACCTGGCCTTTCATGCTAACCACCGCAATCAGCTCCTGCACCGCAGTCTATTGCGCCAAGCGTGTAGTTCGTTATCGAGCTTTCATTAAGGCCGAATCTTCCTGTAGGTGTTTCATCATTTGAACATGCCGAGTAATCCCTGCATCCCGGCATTCCTCTTATGAATTCGTCCCTTATTGCCTCTTCAAACATCTTCCTGTCAATCCTGTCAAGTCTTTCATATATTGACGGGTCTGCGTATTCTCCTATGATGAATGTTTCTACTCCCATGGCCTCCCCGCTTCTTGTATACGGGTCAGTAAGCAGTCTCTGGAAATATGAAGGTGCGTTCTCATCCTGCGTATAATAGCCGCACATCATGTAGTCCCTGAGTTTTTCTATTCCGAATATTCCTGTTGATTCGGAGGGAGTCACTAATTTGCGCTCAACATCCGATTGAACATTCCATGGGGCGGTATTTGCTATTATAAGAACACATTTTTTTATTTCATTCTCAACAACGTCCATGCAGAGGGTATCCTCAGTTGCCGTTATATCAAATCCGGGGGCAACTACGAAAGGATGTGATATCAGCGTATCCGAATCGAATGAAACACTTCCGCAGGTGACTCCTTCATACCGTATTGCCATGAACGTATCCTCTTCGTTTATGTGGGTCGGGTCGCATTCGGTCCCCTCACCGGGTTCATTTGTCAATATAAAAGCACCGAACATGAGCATATCTTCATAACCAAGGCTTCTTATCTCATCATAGGTTCCTGCAACGATGTATCTTCTTTTCAAATCATCATCAATGCCTACTGCCTCTGTCACGGTGACAACGGGCCCGTAGAACCAGCCCTGTCCTGCATCTATATTGTCAAGTCTTTTAGGTGCAAGATTGTTCTTGTTCAGGTATTCGTCCCAGAAGAAGAACTGCCTGTATATGGTATCTCCGGTTTCCCCGGATTCCCTTGCCATCGCAGGGTCTACAATTCCGGTTACCGGTATCTTGTTGCTGACCTCATACGTTCTGACAAGCGATGTTGCACCACTCGTGTCCCTCATTGAAAGGTCCATCCTGAACGAGTAATTGAGTGTTTTGTAATTCTCCTGCTCAAAAGTGAAATTATAAATCTCAAAATTATCGATATAAACCCCTATTGCAAGAAGAGATGCATTCAGGGTTGAAGCCCATCCTCCAAGCGATGAATTGCCCTCTGATTCAGGTTCGTATTCATCATAAAAGTTACTGGCCGAAGGAGAGCCGTTTATTAGATATTCATATACTGATTTGTTTATGTAATAATATTCATTTTCTGCAGGTCCTCCCCTCAGGGCATGTTCCTTTGCAAGGTCATTTATCCTGAAAACCGCCCTTGTCATCACCATGTCGCTTACGTTGGCAACCTTTGCAGGTGTAAGCTGGTCTATCGCAAGTTCAACGTTGGATTCCTTGTAAAGTTCTGAATAAGCCCTTTCTGATGCTTCAAGTGCCTTTACCCATACTGAAATTGAAAGCATCATATAAGTGAGTATAAGGAATATTGTGATTACGAAAAGAAATCCTTTTTTCGGTTTTTTAAGTATCATTCAATCACTCTATATGAATACTGTAACTCTAACCAGCTTTGCCTGTGGCATGGGAACAACATCCCCGGCAGCGTCAGGGTCTATGAGATTGTATTCCCCGCAGGTTATCACTATTCCGGTGGATGCACTTCCGCACGTTATATATTTGTAAGGGGATTCTGTAAGCTTTCTGTATTTCCCGGTATACCCGAAATTTATAATCTGTGAAGATACTTTCAGCTTTGTAATTGATTCAGGAACGTGTGTGTCACCGGATTCGTCAGAGCTGTCATAATAGGTGCTCCACGTATTGCCCTGGTCCTCGCTTACCTCGACTGTATATCCGAATTGGTCGGGTATTATATTGCCTATGGTATCCTGTATCAGTGTTTTTCTCTGGGCTGCATTCTCCAGCGAAACTATCGCATCCAGTACCGAACCGCTGATGTCCCCACAGAGATATGGCCCGTCCTCGCACATCGTGGTTGATGTTGCCCACAGTGCATCTCGTGCAAGATAATGTCCCTGGGTCAATAGATAATAATAGGAGGAGGGTATGCTTGAGAAGAAAATCAGGGAATATACTGCTAGGAGGGCCAATGTGAAGGCTACGAATGCGTCCAGTGAAAATACGAATCCTCGCATGTTAATCAATAAAGTTCGTATTCTTTAAAAACCATGCGTTCTCGTTCAGCGTGTAATATCGCTTACCTTCAACTGCTTCAGGTATTCCTTATGTTTTGCAAAGTAATCCCTGGAAGGCTTAAGCATTTCAATTAATTCTTTTGCAACCGCATTCTTCAAATCCATAGGATGGAGCTTTCCTTCAGAATAAACCTTCTTCAGTTCTTCAGCTTTTTCAAATTCAACATCACCGCCGAATTTTTCAGGTCTTTCAATCTTCAGCGGCTTCTCTCTCAAAACCAGATATTCAGCATATTCAATAATCGGATTTCCATCAACTGTTTTTTCAGGACAGTATGCCTTCTTGATTTTGCTTTTAATTTCATCCTCACTGTCATGAATGAATATTGCGGAAGAGGGCTTGCTCTTGCTCATCTTCGCATCAATAACCTCCTCTTCTGTAGGACTCATTCTCTGTACTCCCTGCAAACCCGCGAGAAGACGGCCATGAACAGAAACAAAATCGTATTTCCTTTTCTTTGCATTTTCCAGCGCAAGCATGTAAGCTTTTCTCTGGTCCATTCCCGAGAATGCGAGCTGCACTTCAAGCTTGAAAACATCAGCAACCTGCATTGCCGGATAAACCATGGCAGCAGCCTTTGTAACTTCTGTTTCCTTCCTTCCCATTATCGTAACGCATCTCAACATTCTCTTTATAGTCGTTTCTTTCGCCACCTTAAGGACATCCGCCCAGTAATCGTTATCGTAAATATCGCTTGCAAGAATATAATTTACCTCGTCTTCACCAAGGCCAAGTGAAATGAATGCATGCTTGAAATATCCTGTTCCCACCTTTCTTATTTTCTCCAAATCTCCGCCGAGTTTCTCATTAATCCATGAATGATAATCTGCAAGAAGGATTGTGGGCTTTATTCCTGCCTTTATGAAATCCTTTATTTTAAGAGCAGTGCAAAGTCCTGTTCCCAGATGAACCATGCCAGAAATTTCAAAGCCGTCATATGCTTTCGGGTGTTTATAATTTTCAAATATTTCTTTGAGCTTTTCCTCACTGACCACTTCCTGCGTAGGTTGTCTTTTAACCAGCTCTATTTTCGTTTCAATGTCCATTCTCATCCCTTGTTGCCTTCTGCTAAAGTACGAGATATCTGACTCTTGCAAGCATTTTGCTAACGGCAGGTATTTTGGATCTTTCCTCCATGTCCCCTATCTTCTTTCGTATCCTTTCATATTCTGCCGGAGCTATATATTCCTCGCCGCATTTTTCACAAACATGAATTGTAATTTTTTCTACTATGTACTTATTAAGAAATAGCTTGGAAACTACTAATTTTTTTGTCTTATTTTTACACTTTACGCATTTTACTTCGCTCATGTTTTTTCACCTTTTTGTATTGAAGAGTAATAAACAACTTCTTTTTGGACATGAGGTGATTGCTTCTAATAATTTAATAAATCTACTTTCGTGTCTCCTGTTGAATTTCTTACATCTCTTGTTATAGATTTTGTAAATAATTGTTTTATTTTAGTTAATAAAAGTGTTTTAGTATGTTTACAAAACAACCCTTTTTATATAACTATCTGATTAATGTATAAAAGTGTAAGTTTCTGGAGGGAGAATTTATGGGTGGATATCATTACAAGTCTGGTAAAAGAGGTGCAGCCGTTCGGGCAAAAGGGAACCAGAGGGAAATGGAAAAGCATAAACTGTCGCCCGAAGTTCTGAACAACATTGAAAAGAAGGTAACTGAAATAGAAAACAGGGCAGAGAGGTCGCGAGATGTCACCATTGAGCGATATAAACAAGGTGAATATAATAAGAGAAAAGAGCCCGAATTACAACTTACCTTCGAACTGCTAAAGGCGCGTGGTATGCTACAACTTGCAGGGGTATTGAAAACGCTCACAGAAAGAGCACTCGAACAAGGGGATGGGGAAACCGTCGGTCTTGTTAATGAGTGTGCCGAGCACGTGAATAACATATCCGGCTTCCTTGGAGTCCATGAACTATGGGATTTTTTGAATCTCGGCGTAGAACGAAACGATATCATCAGAGCGATTGGCAATTGGTATGAGCCGCTGTCAGAGTGCTGTAAAAACTACAATGTAGACTTTAAGGGTCCGGAGGAACTGAAGAGAGAGTGCGAAGGAGAGGTGTCAAAACTTGCCAGGGATTAATACATCAGTGATTCAATCCTGAGCAGAAGTTGTTCCTTCAGTCTTTTTCCCTTTTCAAGTGAAAGTCCCCAGAACGTTTTTTCAAGTTCCTGTTCGCCATTTAATCTCAGTACCCAGGTAAGGTCCTGTGCATCCCTTATTGTTCTGTAGGCTGTACAATATCTGCGAATAGAATCAATTGCTTCCTTTTCTTCTCTGCTGACTCCGACTTGCTCAAAGAGTTTTTCCTGGATAGGGATTCCATCTTCTCCATTCTTTATATTTTCTATAAAATTTATCACGAAATCCGCTCTTTCGAGCGCATCCGGAGGAAGATTTCCCATGCCAAGAGATTCAAGCGCAAAAAGCGGCCTGAGTTCTTCGGGTGTTCTGCCGTTTGATTCAAGTGCAATAAATTTCGGGAAAAATACTGTGCTGATAAGGTGTTCGCTCTTCTCGGCTTCAGAGCGCTTGGCCTGAATGGTTTGAATGATATGCTCTTTCAGCTTTTTGGCATACTCTTTCCTGAATATATCAACAGAATCGACATCAAGCCAGTAGTGGTAATGAGAACCTGGAACAGCCCCTACACGGACGCCTGTCCCCTGACTGAACTCTTTTATTCCTCGGATTCCTGCTGTTGTGAGTGCATTTGCAAACGGGTTTCCCCATACCCCGTTAAGACCGGTAAACGCATAATTATCCGATATCACAGCAGTATGGCATTTTCTGAGGCCCTTTGCACCATTGCCGTCCCAACCATCCCTGAGGATAGACAGGAGCGGTTTGAGGTACCTTTCTCCAAGGCCGTATCTGAGCTGGATTACGACTCCTCTTTCCTGCATTTCATCAGGAGAAACTGCTTCAAGCGGGTCGAGTATGTCTACAATACTTTTGTTAAAACGAAGTTCCTGCGGAAGCACTTTGAGCCATGCTTTCTTGGATTCCATCCCGCTTATCGCATTCTTTATCAAGTCGGATGGATTATCGGGTTTAATCTCCTCAACAAGCGGCTCCCTGGTATTATAAGCAACAACCATCTCCTCATGCCTGAAAACAAGGGATGCTGCCCTGAGATCCAGCTTAAGCCTCCTTGATTCTCCATTCTCCCCGATACCTACCTCAAAGGTGTATTTTTCTCTCTCGTTGAAAATCCTCTCTTTTGCTACAGCGAGATTCTTCTCATAACCATTCACAGTATACGGGCCTATCTCATAACCCGCAGCATGTGTGGCTGTTTCATCGGAAAATGAAGATACCCTCACGTTGAAAAGGTCGTTTCCTGTAATTTTTGTAGGACCAAAAGTGGCCTTCGCAGCCGCTGCCTGAACGTCCATAAATGCGGCGATACAGGCGTCTCCTCCTACTCTTGTAAGAAGCGCATTTTTCATATTTACCCTTGCACAGTCGAACATCGCAACAAAATGTGAGAACCCCTTTCCATTTGATTCTGCTGCTCTTGTCTTCCAGAGTTCTGTTGCCTCTTGATAAAGTTTTTTGATATGTCCATTGCCCCCGGCCAGCACAACCTCTGAGCGTTTTCCGAGGAACTCAGAGAGCGGTTTCGTGTTTGCAAAACCATTCTCCCTGCCGGTTTGTTTTTCTGATTTCTTATGGGCTAATTTTGTTTCCATAACCACTACCCTTTGGGTTATTTTTAGTGACTTTCTATGGTCATATTAGGGCAGAGGTTATTTAAAAACCTTTCTTTTCCACAAATTCTAACAAAACTAGGCTCAGAGAAGAAAAAATAAAAAAAGAACGGCATTTTGCACCGCTTGCGCGTTGTTCTCGCCGTTTATTCTGTCAGGAGGTCTCCATCAGGGATTTCAGGGCCGGGTCCTAATGGAAGGTCCTCAGGTATGTCCACGCTTACCATATTGGAATCCGCTGCCTCGTTTCCAGCACTGTCAACTCCACGAACAGTATAGGAGTATCCTTCTCCTGGCGTGACTTCCTCGTCGTTGTATGTTGTTGACCGCGTGCTTGCTAACTTAGAAAACAGTCCCAGGCTGTGCGTACTCCTGTATATGTTGTACTCCACTATACCACCACCAGGTCTTGGCCACCTGAGATGAACGACTCCATGTACATCTCTGGCTGTTAGGTCAGTAACGGGCGGAGGTGGCCCACTGTCAACGTAGATTGTTGCGTGTGCTGTTCCTGAATTTCCATAATCGTTTCTGCACTGGTAGTAAACGGTTTTCCTTCCATCGCCGGTTGAAATCGTCCATGATTTATCCGCGGTATATCCTGTCCATCCACCCCAGGATGACTCATCATCGTTCTTGTATCTGCAGTCATTTGCATTCTGTGCATACAGCTCCAGTGAAACATCCCTGCTTGTGGTGTGCGATGATCCATGGTTTATCATGATGCTCAGACCACTTGGCGGATTGGGTTCATAATGCGTGTATTTTATGTGTGCACTTGCCTGACCCAGGTCGTTTCCTTCCTGGTCCTGACAGTTGTAATACACGTATTTGGTTCCTTCACCCTGTGAGAGTTCCCATTGTTTGCTTGTGGCATACGGTCCCCAGCTGCTCCAGCTGTCAGCATCATTCGAGTACCTGCATTCGTATGCACCATAGCAGTAAAGACCGAGTCTTACGTCCCTGCTGTTTGTAGTTCCTGCACCATCATTAATCTGTATTGAAATCATATTATGAGGTTCCACAACCTCAACAGAATCGGATACGGGGTCTGAAACAACGCCTGCATCATTTTTACACTCAGCAAACACATACTTTGTTCCAGTACCAGAACTCAGTGTCCATGGAACAGTGGTGGTTCCGGTGTATGTAAACCATGAGCCCCAGTTCACTGTTCCGTCATTTGCAAGCCTGCACTGCTGCGCGTTTGCCGCAGTAAGGTCAATCATTACTGAATGACTTGATACATGTCCTGTACCGCTTTCAATATGTATGGAAACTTCGGGCTTGTTCACTATACTGAACGTAACGCTTTCCTGTGCCGAATTCACGTTGTCAGTACAGCTAATCGTAATCGTGTGCGTCCCTTCCTTTGCAGTAACGTGGATAGTATCAAGCTTTCCTACATCAACTGTTCCGATTGCAATATCCCCGTCATCAAGCTTTCCGGTACATGCAATAGTGTTTGAAATCGGGTCTGTTACAGTGAAAGTCAGGTCCACTCCCCCTGCATATTGTCCTCCTGATTCAGGAGAACTGATGCTTATTCCTGGCTTTTCAGTGTCCAGGTAGATGCTTGAACTTACAGGTGCTCCTACATTGCCGACACTGTCCT
>DAOVFD010000113.1 GCA_030668565.1 Microcaldota archaeon | reverse complement strand
CGATTATTGACTGTGTTGTCTACATATTTTCATATGTTGTTATCCTGCTTTTCGGTGCAGGTCTTTTCATTGCCGTGGGACACACAATAACCGATTCTCTTTTCGTTGTTGCCTCTGCTTTAGGGAACGTCGGCCTTTCTACGATTGCGGTTTCATCGCTCGGAGTAAACGGAAAATCATTTTTAATATTTCTGATGTATGTTGGTAGAATAGAAATCTTTCCCACACTCGCTCTGGCGAGTTATGTTCTTGATGTAATAAAAAGGTGAATTGAATGGCAAAAATTGTGATATTCGGGGCAGGAAGAACCGGAAGCGCTCTCCTGCGGATACTGGAAAAGGGAAACAACAAGATAACGATTGTAGACGAAAACAAGGAAATATGCGACGAGCTTGCGGGTGAAAGCAATGCATTGGTGGTTCATGGCGATGCAACAGACCCTGCGGTTCTTGATGAATTGAAACTGAAGGATGCGGATTATGTTTTTGCCGTTACGGGTAATGAGGAAACGAACTTTCTTGCAAGCATATACTCAAAACAGGAAGGCGCGGGAAAGGTAGTGTCAAAGGTAAGCGAGGCAAAACATTCATTCCTCCTTGAACGTCTTGATATAGAAACTGTTATTGCAGAGTATACTCTGGCAAAGGAGCTTGCAAACAGGGTTACCAGTCCTATAATATACAAGATGCTCAATCCTCTTGAAAGCGATGTTGAGATGTTTGAAAAGACAGTTGACAGGGGAATGGACGGAAAGAAAGTGGGAAGGATAAACAAGGAACACAAATACGAAATAATAGCACTTTTCCAGGAAGGCAAATTCATTGTTGCAAAACCTGAAAATGTTCTGAAGGAAGGAATGAAGATGGTGATAATAAGGAAAAGCAAATAATGGGGGAACTGAGATTTGAACTCAGATAACCAGCTTTTCCGAGTCCCTAAGGACCTTTGATGAAACTTTGCCATCAGAAAAACCAGTGCAAAGTTTCTCCCAAAGCTGGCAGCATACCAGGTTAGCCCATTCCCCCTTAAGTATGTCTTTTTTTCTCAAGCACATGGACTGCCCCGAATCTTTTAATCGTGAATCCGTGTCTCTCATACATGTTGACCGCAGGATTCATGCTTTTAACCTTAAGGACTATCCTTTTATCCGTAGCTTCCAGAATCTGCTCAACTTTTTCCATGAGTGCACTCCCCGCACCCAGTCTCCTGTGTTCCTCATCAATTCCAAGTCCCTGCAACACGAAGCAGTTTTCCTTTTCAGAAAGATGAAGGAAGCCGATTATTTTGTTCTCTGTTGTAGCCACGAAAAACAGGTCATCCTCGCCTATGTCCAGGCAGGCATGCGGGAATATTTTTTTGATTAGGGGTATCACTTCCGCAAGTTCACCTTCTTCAATTTCCCTTACTGTATACATCATAGGATTACCTTAGTTCTATAAATGATGACGATATCTTTTTATTCTTTATTTCTGCAATGCATGCTTTCATCCCCTTTGCTGCGGGCACTTTTACAAACGTTGTATTCCCGTTGCTCTTCGTTCCTTCATTTTCGTGTATGTGCCCGAAGAATGCAACAAGCGGTTTTTTCTCCTCTATTATTTTCAATACGGAAGGGCTTCCTGCAGGTTCACCACGGACAAGGTCGAAATAGCCCTTCGGGGGACAGTGAAGCAGCAGTATAGTATTATTATCTATATCCAGACTGCTCATTTTGTCATAAATCTCTTTTTCTGTCAGCTCACCATAAGTTCCGAAAGGGGTGATATTGCTGTAACCGAAACCAACAAGATTCAATCCGTCCTCAAGTTCGATTCTCTTTTCATTTACACAATTCCTGTTTTCAGCAAGGAATGCATACGCCCTTTCCCCCTCCCAGTTGCCGGGAACGAGAAAGAACCGGGGGAAGGAATCTATAAGCCCCTCAAGAAACGAAACGTCCCTGGAGTTGTCCCCGCAGCTTAAAACATAATCGAAATTTGCAAGCTCTTTCAGTTTTTCGAGTGCATGCTTATTATCATGCAGGTCGGAAAATACGAGTAGTTTCATTTCTTTCCCCGTTTGTACTGTTCCATTATTTCGTTGTATCTCCCGTCGAAATCCTTCTTCAGTTTCTCGGCAATGAAATTTTTTGTGAACGCATCCGCTCTTGCCGCTAATGCTATTTTATTCGCAAGGGCCCTCGCTATTTTTCCTCTCACCGCTTTCGGGGAACTTGAAATCCTGGGATGCTGGAATATTATGCCGTGCTTCGGGGGATTTATCTTTTTGTTTTTCAGGTGTTTGAACAATGCCTTCTCCGCACCGAGAACCTGTATGGTGCTCGAGGGCATCATGCCAAGTTTAGTGAGTGAACCCACATGCGCAATCAGCTTTGCGGCAATCTCAGGGCCGGCTACTGTGGAAATATTCGGACAGATTTCACGCGCAAGTGAATTCTGGTATTTCTCAAGTTCTTCTGAAAACCCATAAAGTCCGAGAATGGATTTTGCAAGTGCATGAATCTGCTGAAGGTCTCTCTCTTCAAGGTCTGCCCCGAGGCTCTTTGCTGCCTTCCCCATTATCCTTTCAGCCTTTTTCTCCCCGACCATCTTTGCAAGTACATCCCTGTCTATCTTGTTTTTGTCTATGGCAAGGACAAGGTTCACGTATTTTTTCTTGTCTTCCATCAGTTCCAGTTCAGGGAAATAAACGTTGTACATCTCCTCGAGTTTTTCTGTAAGCTGGTTTATTACCTTCTGTGTGGCCTCTATTGTTTTTGCAGCATCTCCGAGGAGCATGTCCCTGCTTTTAAGCGCCTCCCGGACACTTTCCTTTGTCTTCTTCAGGAATTTCTCCCGTTTTCCTTTCATAATTGAAATTTGCATCGAGGTATTTAAAAATATGGCGTTAAGAATCTGTTCAGAAAACCGACCAAAAATAGCTAAAAATGGTCGGAAGTTCGAACAAA
>DAOVFD010000137.1 GCA_030668565.1 Microcaldota archaeon | reverse complement strand
GGATTTTGTTTTTTTTTCCAGGCTCGTTCTTTCCTTTCATTTCAATGCAAAGCTTGAGATCTTTGTCAAAAACCACTCTTTCAAGGCCTGTGAACACTGCGGTGAAATAGTTCAGCAACATATCCATTGCAAAAAGATATGAACCGCCTATGCCCTCATACTTCTGGATACCCTTTTTTATATTATCTGCACCTAGTTTGTCGAAAAAGAAATTTGCTTTCATCTGGGAGGTATAACCCTCAACGATACCATCACCGAATTCAAATAATATAACGTTGGTCATGTTCTTGATTGTAGGTTCAAATGAAGGATTGTTCCTCAATCCGATAAGTCCTTTTACAAGCAGACCTTCATTGAACTCATTCACTATCTTATCCAAACCGGTATCAAGGGATTCCTCTTTCAGGTTCTTGTGGAATAATTTGTAAAGATTTTTTGCATAAAGGGCCGCTTTCTTCTGCCCTCTTAATTCTCCAAAAGTATTCCAGTCTGTTTTTGTGCTGCGTACATATGATATTGCCTCGCCCACAACCACCATTGTTTCAAAGGCTTCTTTTGTTCCTACGAAAAGGTCTATTGTTTTTTCATCAACATAAAAATTTCCCACTGAAAATACGTTTTTGCCTTCGCTTGCCGAAAGAATGTTAAGCGGAACATTCGAGAAGAAATTCATCTTGAGACTTCGGTATTCCTGGAGATTGAAAAGCTTTTCAAACAACTCTGATGCAATCGGTCTTGTTGGCTGCTCAATATCTGCCATGCTCCCCTCAAGAACTTCTATTCTGAGTCTTTCAGGAATCTGTTTAAGCTCACCGGTATCCTTGTTTGCCAGGGATTTGAAAAGCTCTTTTCTTGCATTTCTTATCTTGAAAAGAGTATCATCACCGAAACGCTTGACAGCTTCATCGTATATGAACTTTCCCCATCCTTCTTTGAGAGTCGAACCTATTGAAAGTAGTTTTATTATACGGTTGTATTCGAGAAGAAGTCTTACCTGTTCTTTTGCATCATCAGGCATTCCATGATCTATCTGATCCATTGCCTCAAGGGCCCTTTTAGCCTCGCTACTTATACGGGTTACCATTTTTACACCTTTGAACATAAAAATGTCCAAGAAGGATTAAAAAATCCTTCCGAAAACTACTCTGCTTCTTCCTTTGCCTTTTTGGCCTCTTCCTCTGCTTTCTTTTTAGCCTTCTCTGCCTTCTTTTTCTTCTTTTCTTTTGCCATAGTTGCCCATTCGCCAGGTCTGAGGGTTATCATTAGCTCGCCACCAGGAGTGAGTGTCTTGTACTCCGGTCCCATGGTAGTGCCCATTTTGTTGTCTGCATAGTGTGCCCAGGCACTAAGTGACAGAGTAATTCCAATTGGAGTGTGCCAGACAAGTGCGCCCTTTATCGGTTTTATAGCTATTTCATTTCCGGTTGTTGCAGGATAGACCATCTCTGTTCCTGCCTGAAGCAGAAGCGCATGATTGTCCTTGTAGATTATAGTTCTGAGACCAATTTCCCCAATGAATTTCGGGTCTCCCATGTAAACCAACAGTGATGGTGTTCCATATATCTGGAACGTAAAGTGGTCTGTGTCAACCGCATCCACAGTCAGAGTAGTACTGATAAGCGGGTTGAATGCTGCTGTTTCCTTCGGCTTGAATGCTGCCTCGTCTTTTTTGATAAGGTCTGCAGTAACAACATTCACCGCTCCTGCCTTTATGCTTTCTATCTTGACTTTCTTCTTGATTGCAGGGAACCTGAATTCTAAGCCTATGAAGTCAAGTGAAAATTTCTTTCCTTTCATTTTTATCGTCTTTGGATCAAGCAGTCCAGCTTTATCCGGATGTTCATCCACACCCAGAGCCTCAAATGTATCGTGAGAGAATCTTACAAGGAAGGTTCCTGTCCAT
>DAOVFD010000117.1 GCA_030668565.1 Microcaldota archaeon | reverse complement strand
TCTCCAGAACTTCCTGCTCTGTCTTGCCCAAATCCCTTTCGAGTTTCTCTATGTCCTTTTTCATTGCATCCATATGAGCGAGTATCCTTTCTTTCTCTTTATCGAACTCTTCTAGTGTCTCATAAACCTTTATTCCCCTGCCGAACTCGCTCTTCGTCATCATAACGTAGGGGAACTTGTTCATGGTTTTCGCGACGTTCGAGCAAACTTTCTCGAGCCACTTGTTCATCCCTACCTTGACGTCCTTCTTTATCATCTTCTCCTTGTCCAGGTGCTTCCTCATTATCCTTACAATACACGCCTCTGGGAATGCGAACCTTTCCTTCGTTTCTTTTGGCTTTTCCTTTTTCTCTGCTTTCTTGGCTTCTGTCTTTTTGGCCTTCTTCGTCATCAATCCACCTCCGAATCAAAAATTATTAAGTATTATTTGTTTCTCTGAATTAAATATGTTTTGAGTCCTTTTCCTGATTCGAATTCTATGGGCATCGTAACCAGAACTATCAGAATTCTGCATTAATCGCTTCAGATGTTTTTTACTATTTGGATGCCTCTTTTGCTTCCTTTGGTGCGAGTAGTTTTGCCAGCACTATGGTTACTATAACAACAACCACTGTCACTACAAGGGCTGCTATCGTAAGGCTCGATGCACCCTCTGCACTCCCGTACAATGGTGCCAGCCATGCGGATATCGCATCTTTCCAGATAAGCGCTGCAACGAAAGCTAGAGCCGCTGTCATTAAGGTCAGGGTCTGCTTCTTTATCTCCTCAAAAACTGTCATCATTTTTATCCCTCCTTTAATCTAATTATTGTCTCCCCGGCTTTTAAACAATGGAGATTCCTGAACCAAAAAACAACCTTAGTGTAAAAACTAGGAAAATCAGAACAAAGAATCAAAGACCGCTATATCAAATAGATTAAAAGCTTCTCTTCGGTCTGTGCTTTTGGTAACATTCCATGCAATAGACAGGTTTGTCTCCTGACGGCTTGAAGGGGACCTTTGTCTCTTTTCCGCAATCAGAACACGTTGCAGTGTACAGTGTTCTTCCGAATCTGTCCTTTTCCTGTTCCTTCTCACTATCTTTTTTCACTTCTTCTTTCTCTTCTTCTTCCACTTCATTTTTCTTTTCTTCTTCCATAAAACTCCTTATCTAATATACAACTTGCTGATTTTTAAAACAATCCCTGATCCAAAAACAACAGCCACTCGAAACTTGGATTCTGAGCTCAACGCAACGTTTATAAACATTATTATTAATCACTTATTGGTGGTATTTAGGTGTTATTATGAGTGAGTACGAAGGTTTGGGAGAGAAATCGTATTTCAGGACCATTAGGAAATTACTTGAAGAAGAAAATCCGAATTACAAAAATATAGGCAGAAAATGGAACATATTGAAATTAAAGGCAGAAATAGCATTGAGAAAGGACAGGGAATTGAAGGAAAGGGTAGGAGAGAAACCAGCCAGGGAATTCCCGGATTCTCTAATGGATCTGCGTATAGAAATTTATGAAAAGGCTTTTGAGGATTTTTCAGGAAACAATGAAGTACTGCCTTCTTTTTTATTAGAATATTCAAATGAATATTCTCATTCACTTTTAGCTAGGGCGCTTAAAGCATATGAAAAAAACGACATCCAGACAACATCTAGGTTTTTAGTAAAGTTTGAGGAGGTTAAGGTGAAAACATCGAGGCTTCTAGTAAAGTGTCAAGAAGTTAAGGACCATGGATAAGTTAATTGAGATTAGAAACGGGTCGGACTTGGGTTGTTAGTTTTTTCTTATTTTTCTCATGTGTTCCTCGAATGCTGAAATGAACTCCTGGTCTTCTTCGAACATGTATTTTATTGTTTCCCATGCTACGGTTTTTTCCAAGACTACCTCAGATACCTCTCGTATCTTCTCTTCGAGTGTCATCTTCCTACTATTATTTACAAAATAAGGCAGATTTATTTCTATGGCCTCAAGGGTTTCAAGGATCTCTCCCTTGAAGACATGCTCTTCGTTTACCAGACCACATTCGGATTTCCTGGCTACCATTTCTCCGTTTATCTTGTATATTATATCTCCTGGTTTGCGTATTATCTCCAGTTTGAATCTGTCGCCTTTTTTCATTAATTCTTCATATAATTTTTCCAGTCCTTCGAAACTTTCCACACCATAAAAAGAAAAAAGACTCGGGTCAATGTAATCGCGTTTCTTGGTCAGGGCATTAGCCCAGATGTATGCTTCTCCTGAAAGGTTTTCTTCAGAAAATATACAGTCGGCAAACATAAAGAGACCGTCACAGTTTTCCG
The DNA here is from genome assembly GCA_030668565.1 of Microcaldota archaeon. Classification (GTDB taxonomy): domain Archaea; phylum Micrarchaeota; class Micrarchaeia; order Anstonellales; family Bilamarchaeaceae; genus JAVZJR01. The sequence goes on along the minus strand of DAOVFD010000117.1, from coordinate 528 downwards.
TGCATTCATAATATGGTTCTATCTTCCTTTTACAATCCCCATCTTTCTGTTCAACGCTAACCCTGATTGAGTTTTTGACAACGGGTGAAAGATCCACGGAATATACTCTCCTTCCTAGTATTTTCATTTCATTGTCTTAGCAGTAAGTTTTTTAACGCTTCGTTTAAAACCGCAAGGTTTCTTAAACATATTTATCGGTAGTGGGACAAATTATAATCCATGGACTGGTATACCATCTCGATTCTGGTTTTCATTGTAATACTGGCAGTGATATTCTACAAGGACAGGAAGAATGTTCAGAGGCAGTCCATTCTTCTGATAAGGAGGACGCAGAGAGGGAAAAAAGGTCTCATAAATCTCGGTAGGAGGTTCCCGCGCTTCTGGAAGGGACTCGGAATAGTCGCGGTTATATTCGGTTTCATGATATCCATATACATAGTTTACTTTTTGGTGGAGCTCATAGGGACCAACTTTCTGGTGGAGAAAACCGTTCCTGGTATTTCCTTTGTCCTGCCCGCGCTGGGGGCT
>DAOVFD010000074.1 GCA_030668565.1 Microcaldota archaeon | reverse complement strand
ATCCCTTAAGATATTCATTGATTCCCGCACGCACGTTTTTTATTCCTGAAACAACACCATAGACGTTTTCAGTACCATAAATGACGTGAACATAGCTGCTGATATAATCAAGTATTGTCAAATCATGCTCTGCCATAAGAACGCTTTTCTTTTCAGCCAATTCCCTGAGCAGCACACCGACTTTCAATCTCTCTTCAATATCAAGATAATTCGTAACTTCATCAAAATAGTAAATATCAGCATCTTTTCCATATGCCGCAGCAATCGCAACCTTCTGCAATTCTCCGCCGCTCAGGTGTTTTACCTTTCTGTTAAGAATCTCCTTTAACTCAAATTTCTTCACAACCTCCTCTATTTTTCCGTCCTCAATGGTTTCAAACAATTCCTTTACAGTGCCGTCAAAAGCATCCGTTATCTTGTTTATGTATTGCGGCTTCATGCTTACTTTCAGTTCCTTCCCTACCCGCTCGAAATATCTTCTTAATTCCATTGGCAATTTATCCAGTATCCCCTGCTCGCTGAACTCGTTGCCAACCTCTCCAAAATTGGGTTTTATGTGCCTGCTGAGCAACCTTATTGCAGTTGTCTTTCCTATACCGTTCTTTCCTACGAGAGAGACCGCGCCTTCTTTGGGCAAAGGCAGTCCATAGAGCCTGAAAGCATTAACTCCGTACTGATAAACCGGTTTGTCGAGTTCTTTTGCAAGATTAATAATGGAAATCGCATTAACAGGGCATTTTTTAACGCATAATCCGCACCCAATACAAAGCGCCTCTGAAATTACAGGGAACTGCGGCCCTTTCTCTGCTTTTTCTTTTACTATGCATTCCTGGCCCATTCTGTTCACTGGACATACCTTCATGCATTGGTAACCGCACTCTTCATGAGTACATAGGTCCCTGTCAATTACTGCTATTCTTGTTCCCATCTTGATCAATCACCATAATAGGTTTCACTCAGTTTTGGTTTTAAGGCTTTCTTACGCTAAAAGTGCCGAAGCATCTCTTTCGTTTTGACGACCTTAACAAAAGTTTGTTTTTCAAAGTCTTTATCATCACTCCAAATAATTGCATCTTCATATGAAAGCGCAGCAGCAAGAAAGATTGCATCTTTTGAGTCGATTGGCTTCATTATTTTCTTAGCTTTCCCAATATGTTTTTCCATTCTTTTATCCGGGATGATGTTTATGTAATTGAACAATCTATTCATGATGATATTGAAATTTTTTTCATTAAGTCCTGACTTTTGCAGTATCAGCTTTTTGTGAGAGAATATTTCACGAAGGCCGGCCTCGGGATAATATAGTGGGATATTCATTGAGATGATTAACCTTCTTGTTATTGAATCCCGGATTAAAGCCGATATGATGATGTTTGTATCGAGGATGAGCTTCATAAAATACCCAGTTTTTTTGCTACTGCCTTATTTATTTTCTCGCTTAGCTCTCGTGCCTCCTTCTCCGTAAGTTTACTCTTTCCAGTGAGTTTATCGAGTAGTTCGAGGTCTGCAAGTTTTTGTTCGATAATCTTCCTTACTACCTCGCTCCATCTAATCTCACCGTGCTCTTTCATCTTTTTGTGCAGTTCTTCCGAAATCGAAAGCGTTATATTAACGTTAGTCATCTTTATCACCTATGTGAATATATGTGAACTCACATATTTAATATTTTCGTTTTTTAAAGACGAATTTCGGATTCACATCATAGATATGTCCCTGATGCTCCAAATCATTGCCTATGTTTTCAAGAGTTTCGGTTCTTGCAGTTTCGACTATTGCATCCATTTCTGCATCGTTGAGACCTAAATCATACAAGGCCCTGTTCTTCGCATGATATTTCATATGATAATTGGAGAGCATCAATGCCCCTTCTCTGAAGTTGTCCTCTCCTGTTTCAGGGTCGTGTCCTACGCTTATCAGATATTCATCATATTCCACAAGCTCGAATCCTGCAGCTTCAAACTTTTTAATCAGGTTCTCCCTTTCAAATATGGGTTCTGGATGTTCAACCATAGGAATATCAAGTCCTGCCCTTTCCTTTGCTTTTCTTTGAAGACTCTCGAAAAATCTACGCATAAGGGGATGATGGAATATGGAAGTATCTTTTATATCATATTTAACTGGCATCATCAGGTGGGAAGATGTATTGATTGCAAGAATTCCATCACCATTGAGAACTGTTTTTACAGCGAGAAGTGCTTTATCCTCAACTCCCTGCTTAACCAGCCAGTGCCATAAATGATTTCCTACAACCAGTCCTGCTTTACCTTCAAAAAAATCATCTACGTCTTGAACATTTCTTAAATGGAATTTTACACGGTCATTCAAAGGCATCGCTTCTTTCCTGAATTCTAAAAAGAACCCGGTTAGTTTCTCATCCTCAATATTACTAAAGTCTATTGTACTCAAACCAAATTTCATTAATGCAAGATTATGCGCTTCTTTTCCCTGTTCAACGGCAGTTACTTGATTATCTGATCCGCGATATTTACTTGATATCTCGAGTGTTGAGTTTGCTGTTCCTGAACCAAGGTCGATTATTTTTCCTTCAACTTTTTGTATGCCCTCAAGAAGTTTTTTTGTTGCAAATCTGTAACCTCTGGTCTTTGCTTCGAATTTATCCAGTTCCACAGGTGCTTTTTTTGCAAGATATGGATTCTTACTACTCATTGATATCCCTCAGTTGTTATAACTGATTGGTTATGTTTTTAAATAAGGTGTTTTCCGTCAACGATTTCAATTAAAAACCCTTTCTCTCCTTAATTTCTTATGAAACTCATTAAACTTGGCGGTAGCCTGATTACTAAAAAATCAGGATTCATGGAAGCGGACAATGAAACGATGGACAAACTGGTGGAGGTAATCGCCAAAGTCTGGAAGGATGGAATAAAGGATTTCATTCTTATACATGGAGTCGGTTCATTCGGCCATCCCCTAGCTACAGGATTCAAGATTACTCACGATGTGAGGACTCCTGAGGAAAGAAGGTCATTTGCAATCACCCACGTAACCTGTACACAGCTGTCTGCACTGCTTGTTGAAAAACTTGCGGAAAGAGGGGTTCCTGCAATTTCGCTTCCCCCACTTGCTCTTGGATATCAAAAGGACAGGAGAATTGCTGAGTTCAACCATGAAATAGTTATGAAATTCTCTGAAAAAAATTTCCTTCCTGTGCTTTATGGAGATATGCTCCTTGATGAAGAATTCGGCGGTTCGGTATGCTCAGGAGACCAGATAATCTCTTATCTTTCGAAATGGGCGGACGAAGTTATTTTCGCTACTGATGTTGATGGCGTTCTGGTTGAGGGAAAAGTTGTTGAAAAAATAACAAACGAAAATCTTGAGGATGTTCTTAAGCACGTTGGAGAGTCAAGCGCTACCGATGTAACCGGCGGAATGCGGGGAAAACTTGAAGAGGCAATCAGGTCAGGAAAAACCACCTATGTTGTTAACGGAAGACGTCCCGAAAGGGTTGAAGCGCTTCTAAGGGGAGAAAAAACAGTATGCACCGAGATTACCCCATAAGAACTTAGGTTTTTATTGTTTTACATTGAATAAATGCCATGAGAGTTATTCTGTTATTTGCGGCTTTTGTTTTGTTTGTAGGGTTAGGGTGCATCCAGCAGCCAACTGAACCAGTACCTGAAGTAAAATGCAACGACAGCGAAGCAGGAGCAGATATCCATGTGTTTGGTTATGTAACATACAACGGTCTTACCTATAGCGATTCCTGCCAGGGAACTTCCAGGATAGTGGAATATTATTGCAGGGGGGATGAACTGAAAAGCGAGGTGCAGGATTGTCCTGATGGCTATATCTGTAGCGAAGGCGCATGTATTGTTATTCCCTGTGAGGATACTGATGAAGGAAATGATATTTATGAAAAGGGAACTGCCACAAAGGGAGAAGAGGAATATACCGATTATTGTTTGGATAACAGCGTAGTCGAATATTATTGTGCTAATAACGAAATCAATTCAATTGTTTCCGGATGTCCCGAAGATTATACTTGTAACGATGGCGCATGCGTTTTTAGTGCATGTAGCGATACTGAAGATGGAAGGGATGTCTGGGTAGCGGGAACTGTTACAAAGGACAATGAATCTTATACTGATTATTGTTTTGATTCTACACAAGTTGTTGAATATTACTGCAAAGAGGATGGTGAGGTTGCATCTACGTATATTAGTTGTTCCTCAGGATACGTCTGTAGCAGGGGAGTTTGTGTTGCGAGCACGGGATGCATTGATAGCGATTTGGGTCAGGATAGATATACAAAAGGGACGATTTCAAAAGGCACTACCTCCTATACGGATTATTGCACCGATGGTGATACTGTAAAGGAATATTACTGCAGTGGCGATAATATTTACTGGAACTATCTTAATTGTCCGTCCGGTTATGTCTGCAGCGATGGAAGGTGCACATATACAGGTACTGGGTGTGACGACTCTGATGGTGGCGAAGACAGGTATGAGAAAGGGACGGTCACACTTGACGGTTCTACATATACAGATTATTGCTATGATAGTGATACTGTTAAGGAATACTACTGTTCAGACTCCGACCATGTATCATCTTTACTCTTAAGCTGTCCATCAGGTTATTCTTGCAGCAATGGGAGGTGCATCTCTTCAGGCTGTTCTGACTCGGATGGCATAGATATATATACATACGGTCATGTCACAAAAGGCTCTTCAACCTACAATGACTACTGCAGTGATAGTTCTCATGTTAGAGAGTATTGGTGTGATGGTAATGATGTCAAAGTTACTACATATGACTGTCCATCTGGCTATACGTGTTCGGGAGGCAAATGTGTTGTAGGTTGCACCGATACTGACGGTGGAATGGACCAGTACACATATGGAACAGTATGGTATGGGGATTTCGCCTTTGGTGATTTATGCGTAGACAGCGAGACTGTGAAGGAGTATTACTGTGTCGATCTTTTTACGTATTCCCATACTCCTATGGATTGTGGATTTGGGTATGCCTGCTCGGCCGGAGTATGTATTCCACAATGTGAGGACAGCGATGGTGGGATAGACCCTAAAACATTTGGTACTACAGCAAAGGGAACTACTACTCGCGAAGATGTATGTGTTAATATACATAC
>DAOVFD010000070.1 GCA_030668565.1 Microcaldota archaeon | reverse complement strand
ATCCAGACTACATCGACATATTTTCCTTTGTGTTTCGCCCACTTAGGAAATCTTGCCATTTCTTTGAAACCTACTTTTTTGTATAAAGCTTTTGCTGGTTTGTTCGGATCTGCAACGTGAAGATAAATATTCCTGGGTTTCAGTTTTTTCTTCACTTCCGTAATCGTCTTTCTTATAAGAAATTCCCCTAATCCTGCGATTCTGAAATCTTTTGTTACTGCTATACCGATTATAACATTATTCGATTCCTTGCCCATGTCTCGTTTTGCATCGCAGGTGCCTACAATGCGCCTTTTGTACATGGCAATAAAATAGAGATTATTTCCGTTCCGTACTCCCTTAAGCATGCCTTTTTTCCACGCCTCTTCATGCTTAAGAGTCAATTTTTTGTCTAGCAGCAGAAAAGTATCTTCGGCAATCAGGGAATTAATGTGATCCAAAAGCAACTTTGTAGGAATTTTCTCAGTGAGCGGAACAATATCAACTATTCTTCCATCTTCAAGCTTATGCTTCAAGGATATCGCCTTTAAACTATTTCAACGCCTTCTTTCAAAGCCATACTAACCAGGGAAATTTGCTTTTTAAGCCGATTAAATTCATTCAAAGTATAACAAATAAAATCCACTGGAAACCTGAAATTCCATTCTTTATAAAAGGGAATGGGTCTTTTAAGATGGCTTTTACCTTTGAACGTATCGCTAACTATAATCAGGTCTATATCGCTATTCTCGCCATAGGTACCACTAGCTACCGAACCAAACATCAACACCTTTTTTATTTTATATTTCTTTTCTATCTTTTTCTTGAATTTTTTCAATTCGGCTATCGTAGGAGGCTTTTTTCCACCCATTCAATCACCTGTTGAGCATCAACGATGAGTTCCTTTACATCTGATGCTTTGTAATCCACATTCATACCTGGATATCTCGAAGCTATGTATGCTGGATTTAGATTGATTGCCAACTCCACAATATGTTCAAGCGCCTTGAGTTCAACAGCCAACATTTTAAGGTCGTGGATTTTCCATAATTTTTTGAATTTTTTGACGTAGAATGCTTTTAGCGCCTTTTCAGCTGCCTGTTGACAGAGGAAGGCAGCTACTTCGTATTGCTTACCATCAAAATTATATTTGGCAGCATTTAGCTCGTTCTTAGATTTTTTTAATCAATCCTTTATTTCTCCCTTCATAGAAAGTAGGTGGAAAGGAAAAAATTAAAAAGTAGTTGTTAGGGATAGCATCTCGTAATTGTCCTTGGGAATGGAATTGCATCCCTAATATGGTCAAGGTCGAGAATCCATTTGATCAGGCGCTCGATGCCAAGGCCGAAACCTGAGTGTGGAACCGAACCGTATCTTCTCAAATCAACGTACCATTTCATATCCCCTTCAGGGTCTAATTTGAACTCTTTCATTCGCGTTATTAATTCATCAACTTCCCAGATTCTCTCGCTTCCCCCGATTATTTCCCCATGCCCATGAGGAGCAAGTAAATCGTTGTTCAGAACTGTGCCTGGCTTATCTGGATCTTCCCTCATGTAGAATGCCTTTATGTCTTTCGGGAAGTTATGGACGAAAACAGGAACGTCATATTCCTTTGTGAGAACTGCCTCTTCATCAGCTCCGAAATCCTCCCCTTTCTTCATCTTTCCCCCGAGCTTGTTTACCATTTCAACTGCATCTTCATAATCAAGCCTTGGGAATGGTGCCTTTACCTGCTTCAAATCGTCGGGTTTTCTTCCGCATGCTTCAAGCAATTGAGGGTGGTTCTTTATCATTTTCTGGACTACGTATTCAACCATATCCTCCTGCAGTTCCATGTTCATTTTCTGGTTATACCATGCCATCTCGGGTTCAAGATGCCAGTATTCTGCAAGATGGCGGATGGTGCGCGATTTCTCTGCACGGAATGAGGGTGCAAGAACATATACCTTCTCAAGTCCGAAAATGAAAACCTCCGCATACATCTGTGAACTCTGCGTAAGATAGGCCTTGTCCCCGAAATAATCAAGCTCGAAAAGTGTTGAGCCTCCTTCGCATTCTGCTTTTGTAATTATCGGAGGAGCCAATTCATAGAAATCCTGCCTGTCAAAGAATTCACGGAGGTAGCTTTCGATGTGATGCCTTGCCTTCATTATGTTTGACATTTTCTGCGAACGCATCCATAAGTGGCGGACATCAAGGAGGAATTCTTCTGAAAGGTCTTTTGAAATCGGGAAAGGCTCTCCCTGGCTTACAAGGTTTACTTTTTCGACCTGGAGCTCAAATCCTCCAGGAGCCCTGCTATCCTTTTTTGTGGTTCCGGTTATCTCTATCGAGCTTTCTATGTATGCATCTTCTGCCGCCTTCCAGCTCTTTTCATCCACCTTGTCTTTTTTCACTGCACACTGCATTATGCCTGAAGCATCACGGATTATGAGGAAACGAAGACTGCCGCTGGTCCTTTCCCTGTAGACCCAGCCGCGTATGGAAACTTTCTTTCCTTCATCTCCTTTTTTGAGAATATCAGAAATTTTTAAATACATAAAATTACCTCTTGAAGATTAATGTTTACTCGGTTTTATTAACCTTTTACCGGTGATTATCAAATCCATCGGAATATCGTGCTCGTGCTTCGGAAGCCCGTCCATAACCTGGAAATCAAAACACAACCCTATCCTGAACGCTTTTGATTTCTTGAAATATCTGTCATAATAGCCCTTCCCATATCCTATCCGGTGCATGCAGAGTCCGAAGACGATGCCAGGAACAATCACGACCTCTGCTGCATGGTCTTTTGGAACGTGTTTTTTGGGCTCAGGAACTCCGAATTTGCCTGGGGCCATGTCTTCAAACGAGGCAAACCTGCACATTGATATCTCGCTGTCTGTCACGGGAACGAGCACCTCTTTGCCCTCTTTCATCGTACGCTCTATCATTTTTTTAGTCTGGACTTCATTTCCCTTGGGAATGTAAAAAGCCACTGTTTTGGCTTTCCTGAAATGCTCCTCCTGAAAAAGCATCTCCTCGATTTTCCTGCTTCGTTCTGCAACATCCTCAGGGGTGAGTGAATCACGTATCACAAGTACATTTCTGCGCAGAATTTTTTTTGCCTCGGCAACCATGGATTGACATGGGAAAGTAATATTAAAAATAGAATCGAACTTCTAAACCTCATGGAAATAAAAGCAATAGAGTTCAGAGACGGCAGATTAGCCCTGCTCGACCAGACGCTCCTGCCGCATAAAACGGAGTATCTGGAATGCAAAACTGTTTCAGAAGTTGCGGATGCTATAAGGGATATGAAGGTAAGAGGAGCTCCTGCCATAGGGATAACTGCAGCGTACGGACTTGCACTGTCTGAAAAGCCGGAAGATGATGCGAATATCCTACTTGAAGCAAGGCCAACTGCAGTGGACCTGAAGAACGCTGTGGATTTTGTCCTTTCAAAGAATCTGGATGGTATGGACACACTGGATGCGGCAAAGGAATGGCATAATATGATTGAGGAAAAATGCAAGAAAATAGCAGAGAACGGAGCAACGCTTGTAAAGGACGGGATGAAGATACTTACACATTGCAATACAGGTTCGCTTGCAACGGGTGTGTCTTACGGAACAGCTCTTGGAGTGATTAAGAAGGCATGGGAGGAAAATGAAAGAATCTTTGTTTTTGTTGACGAGACAAGGCCGAGATTCCAGGGAGCGCTTACTAGCTGGGAACTCAGGCAGTTGGGAATAGCGCATGATGTTATTGTTGATTCGGCTGCCGGACAGTTTATGAAAAGAGGGGAAGTGGATTTTGCTATTGTCGGGGCAGACAGGATTGCGGCCAACGGTGATTTTGCAAACAAGATAGGGACTTACCAGGTTGCGGTCCTTGCAAAAGAGAATAATGTTCCATTTTATGTTGCCGCTCCGTTTTCAAGCTTTGATTTGGGCATAAAAAGCGGGGATGAGATAAAAATTGAAGAAAGGAACGAAAAGGAAGTGGTGCTGGATGTTTATCCTGAAGGGACAAGGGCAAGGAATCCTGCTTTTGATGTTACTCCTTCGAGATATGTTACTGCTTTTATCACTGAATTCGGGATTCATAAGAAAATAAAAGAGGTTGAGGAAGCTTGGAAGAGTATACCGGTGTGAAATTCGAAACCATCATTGAGAAAGGAAATGTGGACGATGTTTCAGAATTTCTAGGGATAGACAGGATGCTGGGAGAATACCTGAACCCGGAAGGTAATGAGGGGAACATGAGCATAAGGGTTGAAGGAGGATTCCTGATAAAGAAAGCAGGAACAAGGATGACCTCGCTTACTGAAAATGATATTGTTCTTGTAAAGAAAATTGAAGCTGGGAAGGTTTATGCTGTCGGTGGAACTCCTTCTTCGGAATCGATTATGCACTATAAGATATACAAGAGAAGAAAAAATGCAAATATAGTGCTGCATTTTCATGATGACGGATTACTGGGGAAGCTGGACTGGAAAAGTGTTGGTCCTTTTCCTTATGGAAGCGGGGAATTGGCAGATGCGGTAGCTGATGCTTCGGAAAATACTGATAGGATAGAGATAGAAGAGCATGGATTTGTGATTATAGCCGAAAATAAGGAGAAACTATTCGAAATCATACGGTCCTTGTTCCGCAGGTAGGACAAACTGTAAAGAATGATTCGCTTTCATAGCCGCAGGTACTGCAGTTGTAGGATACTTTTTCCTCTTCTGCTGAAAAGGCATATCCGCATTTCATGCATTTTCCTGCATCGAGTTCGTTGTATGCACCGCATTTCGGGCATTTTAACCTGAACATCGATTTGACGTCAAGACCGCATCCTGGGCACTTTTCTGTATCAACCGTCAGAGGATAATACCTGCAGTTAGGGCATTCCATTTTCTGGTTGCCTTTTTTCCCGAACATGTTTTTAAAAAAATCCAAAAGCCCCATAATAACACCCGAGAATGACTATCTCATGTAAACTTATAATTGTTGCGTTGACAAGCTTTTTAAAATATTTGAGGAAGAGTAATAACTTAATTTGCCTCGGTAGCTCAGTTGGTAGAGCGGCTGACTGTTAGAGCCTTTTGGCTTTCGGAAATCAGCAGGTCGGATGTTCGAGTCATCTCCGAGGCGTAACGAAGTGGAGCCACGGGGAGAAGAAAACGAAGTTTTCTAAAATCTCCGAGGCGTAATATTTTTGGAGGTTAAATTTATGCCGGTTGAATATGGAGAATACAAGGGAAACAAACTCATTATTTTGAAAAGGGATGAAGATGATAAATTCCCGTTCAGGTTCGGGAAGACAAAGGCAAAATTAATAGTTGAAAATTTCGATGAAATAAAGAAATTTGCTGAAGAGGAGTAATTTCAAACATTACGTGCGTTCTGGGATCATAATCAAGGAAAAAAAGGATTTTGCACTCCTTATAATTGCAATAACAGGTGGTAAAAATAAAGGAGGTTTTCTGGTTATTTGGCGTCCTTTGCCGC
>DAOVFD010000112.1 GCA_030668565.1 Microcaldota archaeon | reverse complement strand
TTTTTGTTTAAGAACAGCGTCATGGATCTGGTGCAAATATTGAGCTTGGGCCATATTCATAGCTATAGTAACTGCTTCTATTTCAGCACCAGGGATCGGAGGAACTTTCCCGGTCTTAATATAATCTCTTCCTATCAACCGACAGAAAGCTTCGCCAATCAGTTCCGCATACATTGGTCTGGATGCCTCACTTTTTTTGAAATTCAAATTGTTCTCGAAATATTCTTTAATGCCGGGAAAATCGACATAAATCCATATAATCCCGCTCTTCTCATCGTAACGCACCCGCTGAGAGGCAGAACCTCTGGCTGCCTTGATTCCTCGGAAAAACCCACCCTTCACCTTCTTCTCCTTTCGCGGTCCAATTTTCTTTGGCGGAGCTACTCTCACATCGGCAGTTGCTTTATACTCCCGGAATTTACACGTTATTGTTGCTTCTTCTTTATCTGTTTTACCTACGACTCGAAAATTTCCATAATAAAGCAGAGGACGTTCACGATGGGGTTTGAGTGTTACAGTGGGATTTAGAACTTGGATGTGAGTTGGATTATCTGATTTCACTTCTGCTTGGCAAGTATCGAAGCCAATCCCAACAATAGCCAGCGGCGCGTAGATAGAAAAAGGCCTTTCTTTGTCAATTTCAAGGTTCGCATATGGAGGTTTAATAGTTAAATTCTCTATCGTTTTATCCCCAGGGCCAGTGTCAAGGGGAGTCTCAGAAAAATGCTTTTTTGCAAGCCTATTCAACAACGAGCAAACCTCTTTATTTAATTTATTCATCTTTTCTGAAGTTGGCGCGCCTGGCTTTACTTCAAGTTGTTTTTTCTTCTCTTCTATAAAAGGCTCTAATATTTGTTCGATTGTGCTTTTCAAAACTTGACATACTTCTTGTCGCCATTCGATACCCACCCTATTAAGATCAAGTAACGACTCTCCTTTTCTCAACCGTTCAGCAAGATTAGGCCAGCTTACCTCTCCAAAGAAAAAACATCCCGCCTTTTCACTCTGATATTTGAAAAGCTGATTATCCAAAATGGCACCCGAGGTTTTTATCAGTAACCCTGCTGATGCGAAAGGATTATTATATGGGCTTTCTAATTCCTTGTCGCTTTCGTAGATTCTCAACTCAATATTATCTCCGTAACCAGGTAGCTTTATAGACTGGTCAACTATCTTTTCTTTTACCCTTGGTGCCTCATATGAAATTGTCATAAACCTTTTCGCTGTAGATTCAAACTCTAATATAACTTTCCTATTCGTTGCCGAATTAATATCTCGAAGCGCATAATGATTAGTTATCTGAGGGAGAAATGTTTTTAGCTCTGGACATTTTATCTTGTCGTTGGTTACAATTATTCTTACTGTCGTTCCATTCCCTTCAGTAATACCAATTTCTTCCCTTTCCTCTTTGGTCGGAGTATATGCTTTTTTAATTAGCCTACGTTTCGGCTTGTTGGCTCTTTTATCTATCCACACTTCAGCAATCGATAATTTATCGTCCTTTATGGAGTAAATTTCACCCTTTCCCAAGGCTATAATCGCCTCTTTTAATCCTCTTCCAAATAATCCCCTAACACTTTTCCCCTCTTCAAATCCACTGGCTTCACCTGCAAATATCAAGGCTTTCTCAAGCTTTTCCTTGTTCATTCCTTCCGCGAAATCTATTACTTCAAGCCTCTCACATTTGCTACGCTTTAACCTCCGAACGCATATTCTAATTTCCCCTTTATCTGCAATATCGTCCTTTTCGAGTCTTTTGTAACTGTCATCACTGTTGGTCACGAGCTCTACTATTGCATCATACAGGTAACGAATAGTCCCATAGCTCATTTGTATAGTTACTCTTGCATCTATAGGGAGATCTTGCGCTTCTTCAAACTTTCTTTCATTCATTTTTTGGACCTCCGGCGTTTAACTTTTTTGCGTTTCGTCCAACTTTTTAGCAGCAAGCCCTTTTGCTCACGGCACTTTTTCAAGAAGTCACAGAGTTCTTTTTCTCCGTATTCGCTACACAGGTCAAAACAGTAATTAAGATTTTGTTCAAGGACCTTAGGTGGTGTTTCAAATGTAGAAACGATTAACTTTCTGAACTCTTCTTCAGTTATAATAAAGTTTTCCTTGTTTTCCTGATATCTCCTAAATGGGTCACTTTTCTTTAAATAGCTAACTATAGTGTCACCACGATCACGCGTTTGCGTTGGGCGCAATTTTTTAGTCGGTCCTTGCTTTAACTCTTTCAAAACTTCTTCAGCACCCCTTTTACCTAAAGAGGTAATTTGAAATCCATTTTTTTCATTCCCTGTAAGCCACCCCTTATCCCTACAGCGCAAGATCTCTATTTTAACTCTCGTGCCATCAGGCCAATCAGGATATCTCTGAAAGCTAAAGCGTTTTGGGAAGAGACTAAAGCATTCTTTTACAACTCTCTCATAAGCGCATTCTTCACCATTTTTGGCTATCCTTGATATTGCAAAGATAGTTAGCTTCGTGAGCGATACCGAGGTATAAATGCTTTCATCAAACGATTTTCCCATTATTTGACTCCTAGACCCACACAGTCCTTTTGTCTTTATCTATTACAATACCCAAAACCGCAATTCCCGTCAAACCCATTTTACCCGTAAATTCTGTGTTACGCAATACTCAATGCGATATACGCAATACGAATCAAACCCGCAATTCCCGCCTGCCCCTAAGGTGAACTCCTGCGCACCCACAAGCCGGGGTCAATCAAAAGAATCCCGCGTTAATCAGTGTAATCTGTGAAATCTGTGGTTAACACTACCCATACTATCCAGCCATGTCAACCCTTTCCTGAATTAGCCGTAGCCCTGAGCACAGCCGAATGAGAGGAAGGTCTAAATTCTGCCTTTTTCCTTTTTTCTTTCCAATTCTCTAATCCTCTTCATCCTGAGCGGAGTCGAAGGGCTAATTCTCTAATCCACTAATTTAC
>DAOVFD010000007.1 GCA_030668565.1 Microcaldota archaeon | reverse complement strand
AAGATGCCAAAAAATATGTTGGCTATGCCGAAGAGTTCGTTTCGATGGTGGAGTCACACATATAAAACATATTCAATCCCATTTGACAGGTACATAAGTATTGATTTGTTCATAATGTTATTGGAGAGAGCTGATACTTATAAATTTTTAGGAGCAACAGAAATTTCACTTAACACCTATTAAGCGAGATAAATATTCGTTTAATCAGCCTTTGAACTTTAAAACAACAAAAAGATGGTCCTTGTCATAGGGCTCTAATTTTATCTTTTCAAGTATTTCAAAATGTTTTTCTAGTTTTTTCAGAACTCTTTCGAAAACCTCTTTCGGGTCCAGTGTGACGTCTATACTCTGGGATTTTATCGCAATCATCGCTATTCCCCCTTTCCTGAGGAACATTTTTGCGTTTTTTATAAGTATCTCATCCTGGTCAGGCTGTGCGACATCCTGGTAGACTATTTCCACTTTTCCCACTTCTTCATAGTCTTTGGGTTTTCTCGCATCACCATGGATGGGAATTACATTTTCCCTCTCATCCGCAAGCCTGAGAAGGCTCTTCATTGCACCTGCCGCCATCTCAACGGAATAAATCTCGCCTTTTTTCCCCACGATATCGGAAACGTGGGACACTGTTGTTCCGGTTGACGCTCCAAGATAAAGAACCTTTGAGCCTTTTCTGAAAGGAAATGTCTTCAGCCCTTTTTTGAGTGCAGCGCATAATTTGCTCCTGTAGGCATTCCATATCCTGAATTCCCCTTCCCTGGTTTTTACCAGCCTTTCATTGTATGCCTTTTTTCCCGGAGCAAAACTCTTCGATGCTAGCGCTCCATCTATATTATATATTCCCCCTCGCATTTCTTTTATTTTCAAAACCACCCGCCCACCAGCACATTGGTTTCCACGGCTCCGTTTGTCATTTTGTTCAGTTTGTCATAGACTTCGCCCTGTATGCCCGCGAATATTTCCATAACCACGACAAGGCTTCCATCCTTAAGCCACTGTTCCTTCTTTATACCATAATTCTTGAGCGTGCCATAGCACCTGTGGGCATATGCGGGGGGAACTTTCACGGCAATCTGTATTTTCTCGAATTTCATGGGGAGAATCGTGCGCAATTGCTTGACAACATCCTCCACCTGGTCTTTTGCATCCTTGAAAGGGTCCAGATGAATTCTTGCCTGCTCCATGGCATTTTCTATTCTCAGCACAGGATGCGGCGCCTTTGTCCTCGGGTCTATTGCCTCTCTTGCTATTATCGCCACTACCTGTTTTCTTTTTTCCTCCACTTTCTTCTTTCTCTGCTCCGTTGTAAGCTGGATTTCACCATTCTTAAGAATAAACTCAAGTAGTTCCATCATGTCGGTCGTTCCGAAAACTTTTTGTATGTCGCCTGATTTTGCACGCTCTGCTTTTTTTGCATTCGAATAAATTTCCTCTGCAACAAGTATGTTTTTCAGGTCTTTCTTGCTTCCGTCCCGGTATGCCTGTGCTGCATCCGGGTCTACGTAAATCTCAAACCTTTTTCCGCCTTTTTCATATGAGGCTATTATCGCCTTATCAAGTGATGTCATCATTCCACCCATCTACTTCTCTAAAGGAAACTTTTTAAGGATTGTATAAGTCGGGCCTTCCCTGCCCAGTTCACTCTGCATAAGAACGAATTCAGAAACATCGAATCCCCCGAAAACTTCATCCTTGTGTTTTTCAAGAAAATCCTTTGCATCGGTTTTTCTTTTTACCCTTGCTATGGTAACGTGCGAGGAAAACGGTCTGCTCTCTTTCTTTCCAATTCCTTCCAATGCATTTTCAACCCCGGCTGCAAGCTCCGGCATTTCATCGCACTTTATTCCCGCCCAGACAACCCTTATGTAATCCGGACTGGGGAAAACACCCACACCTGAAACGGTACAACTAAAGTTTTTGAATTTCACCCTGCCAAGCCGCTCCTCTATGTCTCCTATCTTATCCTCAGGAACATCCCCAAGGAACTTGAGGGTGAGGTGGATTTTGTCCTTTTCCACTGCCTTCACACTCTCCCTGGGCAGCTCTTTTGCAAGTGAATTAACCCTGTTTCTAAGCTCTTCCGGCAGCTCAACCGCTACAAAAAGCCTTTTCATCCCGTCCATAAGGGTTTTAAACTCCATCATAAAATAAAACCTTATGCTTTCTCCTCATGAGATTTATTTCAACAAAAATGCTGATTTGTCTATGATGTTCAGCGGCGGAAAGACAAAAATAAGGGAACTCACTAAAAGCAGCGGATACGGAATAAGAGTACTGAAGGACAGGAAAATCGGGTTCTCCTATTGCGTGAAAGAGGATGAAATCGAAAAGGCGGTCAGGAACGCTGAAATATTTTCAAGATTTTCAAAGGAAAGCGGTTTCTCGTTTGTGGAAAAAAAGGAATACCCGCAGGTAAAAGTCTACGATGAAAAAATTGCCGGGCTTGGGATTGTCGACCTCAAGGAAATCATGGACCAGGTCAGGGATGGTGCTTCAAGATACTCTGATAACATAAAGGTGATTTTGTCATCTTCAAACGATGAAACGAAAATCGAGAACAGTAACGGCTTCGGTGAGGATTACAAAAGCACATCGATTTCGGTTTACGTGGAGGTCATGGACGGCACCGGCTTCGGGTATTACTACAATGCTTTCACCTATCTTCCCAAGAACTTTACCGGAATGGGTGCTGATGCGGCAGATATGGCAAGAAAAACAAGGATGCCTGAAAAGCCGGAGGACGGCGAGTATACTATTATTATGGAACCCGAAGCAGCAGATGACCTTATCGATGTGCTCATTCCCTCTCTCATGGGAGACTGGAAACGCAGGAGAATATCCAAGCTTTCGGAAAAGGAGGGGGAGAAGGTTTTCAGCAGCAAGTTAAGCATTTATGAAGACGGAACCCTGGAAGGCACTGCCGGAAGACCATTCGATGATGAGGGGACACCGTCGGAAAGACTTCCCCTGGTGGAAAAAGGAGTGGTAAAAAATTTCGCATACGACCGCGAGAATGCATTCCTTGAGGGGGTTAAAAAGTGGGGGCAGTGCAACCGGTCCGATTACTACAGTGAACCGGGAATTGGATTTTCGAATATAGTCATTGAAGGAGGGGATTACAAAAATCTCGAGGAACTCGGGAGGGTAATAGTGGTGAATTCGCTGCACGGAACACATACGGCAAACAGGACAAGCGGTGATTTCGGAGTGGAGGTCAATTCGGGATTTCTTGCATACAAGGGGGAACGAATCCCGGTGAGGGGGTTCATGCTTACCGGAAACATATTTAATCTTTTCAAAAACATAGTTGGTATTGAAAAGAGGGTGAAAAGCCTGGGTAGTTTTTTCTGCCCGAGGATTGCATTCGAAAAACTGAGGGTGGTTTCCTGAAAAAATTCAAGAGCACGGCTGACATCGAAGTTCCAAAAAGACTGATAGACCAGATAATAGGGCAGGATAAGTCAGTTGATATAGTAAAGAAGGCAGCAAAACAGAAGAGAAATGTACTGCTTATAGGACCGCCCGGGACAGGGAAGAGCATGCTTGCACAGGCGATGGCAGAGCTCATGCCACTGGAAGCCCTTGAGGATATCCTGGTGTATTCCGATTCAAGGGATGAAAACCAGCCCACAGTCAGGGTAGTAAAAACATATCCGGATTACAGTTATCTTTCCGCAAACAAGAGGTACATGAAATACTATACGCCAAAAGAGCTGGAAAGAATGAAAAAGAAGGGCCCTTCAGAGCTGGGCATTGGTCTGGGAAGGAGGATGACCTCAAAAAACAAAACAGAGGAAGAGGAGGGAAAAGGAATCCATCCGATTTTTCTTGTCCTTGTTCTGGGCATCATACTTTATGCTTTGATATTCGTTGTTGATATTCCCGAGAATGCGAAATGGTTCGTTGTCGCAGCATTACTCGGGCTCGGTTTTCTTTACATACTCTCAAACGCAACCGTAGGGCTGGGAAAAAGATTCTCACTTGGGGAGAAAGTAAGCACACCGAAACTTCTTATTGACAATACCGGAAAAACAACCGCTCCTTTCATAGATGCAACAGGAGCCAAGGCGGGTGCACTTCTCGGGGACGTTAAACACGATCCGCTTCAAAGCGGAGGAATGGGCACCCCTGCACATCTCCGTACAGAAGCAGGTTCTGTGCATCGTGCAAACAAGGGTGTTCTTTTCATAGATGAGATAGCTTCATTGAAAATGAACTGGCAGCAGGAACTGCTCACGGCAATGCAGGAAAAGAAATATTCAATTACCGGACAGAGTGAGATGAGTTCGGGTGCGCTGGTTAAAACACATCCGGTACCCTCTGATTTTGTTCTTGTTGCTGCAGGGAATCTTCCTGATATGCAGAAAATTCATCCTGCATTACGTTCAAGAATAAGGGGTGCGGGATATGAAATTTATGTTGAGGACAGCATGGATGACACTCCCGAAAATGAAGACACGCTGATAAGATTCGTGGCACAGGAGATAAAGAGAGATGGCAAGATACCGCACTTCAACCACGAGGCTGTCATGGAAATAATAGAGGAAGCAAGAAGGATGTCAGGAAGAAGAAAGAAATTCTCGCTTAACCTGAGGGAATTAGGAGGGCTCGTAAGGGCTGCAGGAGATATCGCAAGGGAACGGGGACTCAAACTGACAACAAAAAAAGAAGTTATTGAAGCAAAGAAAATATTCAGGACTATAGAAAGCCAACTGGGAACCAAGATAATAGAAAGGAGAAGGGAATACCAGGCCCTCATGACTACAGGAACTGCAGTGGGAAGGGTTAATGGCCTTGCAGTGCTCGGAGAATCAAGGGCAGGTCTTGTGCTTCCGATGGTTGCTGAGGTGACGCCTGCAGCTTCGAAAAGTGAGGGCAAGGTGATTGCAACAGGAAAACTTGGCACTATAGCAAAAGAGGCGGTTGAAAACGTTTCAGCGATAGTAAAGAAATACGTCGGGACAGACATATCCAAAAAGGACATTCATATACAGTTCTTACAGACTTATGAGGGTGTTGAAGGAGACAGTGCATCCATAGCCACCGCAGTTGCATTCCTGTCCGCACTGACAGAGATACCCATAAGGCAGGACTGTGCAATGACAGGTTCTGTTGATATAAGGGGGAAGGTGCTGCCGGTAGGCGGGGTTACCTCAAAGATTGAAGCAGCCATAGAAAGCGGAATAAAGAACGTCCTTATTCCGGAAGCAAATGCCCTGGATGTCTATCTTCCAAAGGAAAAAATCAAGAATGTCAGGATAATAAAGGCAAAGAACATAGTGGATGTTCTGGAATTCTCGCTTAAAAACTGCAAAGCCAAAACCTCGCTTTTGAAAAAAATGAGGAAATTCAGGTAGCTAACCGCATGGCGCTCTGGTTTTTCGGTAAAATCTTACAGAATCATAGTCTTCGAAATAGGCGATCGTTTCATTTTCGAAAATTATTACGGCTTTAACTTCCCCTCCAACTTTAGACTTATATGTCACCTCAACACTATTACTATCTATTCTTTTCCACGTGCCCTTTGGAGGCATAAGAACCCACCGCTTTGTTTCCCGTCCGAACTCCACAGGATAATAATACGTACCATCCCACCCAAATGACATCCCTGTTTCTCCGGATTCTGTTTTCCAGCAACCTATTACCGGGTCGGGAGACTCCATACAACCTGCAAGGCAGAATAAGGCTATGACCGCGTATCCGAAAAGCAATTTCATACTTATTCCCCAGCACTGAAAACTATTTTCTCATCTATTGAGACTATTTTTGATATCGGTAAAGAATACTTCTTGTCCAGGATTGTCTGTATTATGATTTTTCCCTCCCTTACGTCAAAACCGGCTATTTTGCCAAGATATACTCCGTGGTCTGTGACAGCCTCCTTTCCTTCAAGCTTCATGTTCGTAAGAAGTTCCTGCCTGTAGCTGTTCACAACCACTGTGGCGAAATATCCGATGAATATTGCAGCTATAAGGGCGAGCAGGAATGTACCGAAATCAACATACGGCGGAAAAAGATTGACGACCCAGAGGCTGCCTATCCAGAGAAGCATCGAAAGCAGCCCTGCCGCAACGATATAAAGAACGTATTTCGTAATCTCATATTTTCTCCTTTCAGTAAGAACATCCACTGATTTGCCGGCCATCATAAGGAGTATTGCAGTGAAAACTATCCAGACTGTGCTCCCTATCACATAACCCGCAAGTTTCAATCCGCCAAGGACATGCTGCTGGGATTCGAAGTTCTGGAACCCCACGACTATCGCAATTATCAGCAATGTAAAACCCGCTATGTAGCCTATCCAGCCCGGCTTCTCTATTGAGAACCTGAAATCCTTTACCACGCCCATAACTGCTTCATCTATGCTGAGCATTCTTGCAAGCATGTAGAGGCCGATTACTATTCCCACCGGCTGCCACCCAAGACCCAGGTAATCCGAAACGGAAAACAGCAATATCAGGAGTGCGGGAATACCTATCAGTATCTTCGCATAATACGGGTCCTTCAGCTTTTCAAGGAGTACGAAGTATGTCTTTTCAAGTTCCTTTGCCTGTCTGACAAAAACTATCTTGGTCGAATCTATCTTCAGCCTCGAGCGGATTATAGGCAGGACTTCTTCATCTGAAGCGCCATCTGAAACGAGAATACATGAAGTCGGATGCAGTTCCTGCATCACCTTGTCAAGCTGGTTGCTTATCTTCTTGTCCGCCTTATAGCCAAGTTTTTTATGACCGGTGAGAGTTACTACCTCCACTACCCCGTTGTCCTTTTTCATCTGATCGTAGAGCTTAAGGGCATAGAAGAGCGCATTTACATCTGAATCCTCTGGGTCAGCAAGTGAAAGCTTCATAACTGCGGCAAGATTGTTTTCCCTGCCAACTACCGGACCGCTTATTCTTGCCTTGTCGTAAAGGTCGTTGTCACGGTCGATGCATAATATCAAAATGGGTCTTTTCATGTCTCCCTCACACCAGATTTTATTCTGCAGTATGGTTTTAAAAGAAGTTCTTTTCCTATCCAACCAGTGAAATCAGGGTGAGAAACATGACTGTCAAGATTCTGAAACAGGATAAAAATACCCTTGAGATAGACTTGGGGGAAATAGACCAGTCCCTCGCTGTGATACTGGTGGAAAAACTTAACGAAACAAAGGGGGTGGAATTTGCAGCATACAAGAGGGAGCACCCCATTATTGGAACCCCCCATCTTATTGTCAAGACAAAGGGCAGCGACCCGGCAAAGGTTGTCGGAAAAATCCTGGGTGAGATACACAAGGAGGTTACAGAGTTCAGGAAGCAGTTTTCTGATATTGCCAAATAAGCGGGTTTTTCCTGATGAAGATAGACATTGAGAAACTTCTAAAGAATCCTCCATTTGAGCTGCTGATAATACTCCTTACGCTTGCAGCTTATGTGATATCGCTCAGTATATTCGTTCCCGAGGACCCGAATGGAGCAGCATCGCCAATACCGCTGATTATCGCAGGACTTGTTGTTATTGAAATATTGTTCTTTGTTGGTGTGGAAGTCAAGGAAGGGGTGCAGAAGAAAGGATGGAAGCACGAGGTTTTGGATACCCTGCTTGCCGTCATAATTGCGGTTGCCCTGTGGTTCGCCCTCGGTTTCCTGCTCAATACCAGCACGCCGATATCAGCAGTCGCTTCATGTAGTATGCTTCCCAGTTTCGAGAGGGGGGATTTCATAATAGTGCAGGGCAGTGAACCAAAGGCATACGAAATTTCGATGACCCGGGATGAACTGGATGCACTTGGGGGACCTTTTGATGTTGAATTCCAGGATACAACCTATATCTTTGATGAACCGCTGTATACTTACTGCCAATGCCACCCGTCCGAGGAGCTCTGTGCTGCCTTCAGGGAATATCCTGAATTATTCACCGAAAGCGCTGGGCCCTTCACATACCACTATGCAGAATGCGGTTTTACCTACAAAAACGGGGTCAGGGGAGAGGGACCGTGCCTGGAATACCTGGAATTCAAAGGAAAGAAATACTACCAGAATCTTTCTAACGATGTCGTGGTATACGTTCCTTCCAGAGGCGATTATTACAGCAGTGTCGGGGACATAGTCCATCGCGCGTTTTTCAGGATAGATATCAATGGGGAAACGTATTATCTTACGAAAGGTGATAATAACCCGATAATGGACAACCAGAACTATTACTGTTCGAAGCCCAGCATAAAAAACCACCCGATTCCGGAGGAAAACGTAAAGGGAAAGGTCATACTAAGAGTTCCCTATCTCGGATATCTGAAACTTTTCGTTTCAGGATTATGGAACGAAGATGAGCAGTGCAGATGGCTTCTTTCTTACACTACTGTAAATTAATAGATTTTTATCTCGTCCTCTTTTTCATCATATCCATACTTCAAAAGTGAATTGATTATTTTTGCCTTCTTTTTTCCAAGACCGGGAACTCCCTGCAGCTCTTTTTCCGAGGCATTCACCACTTTTTCAACACTTCCGAAATGCAGAAGCAGTTCTCTGGCGAGTTTTGGCCCCACCATCGGGAACATCTCTATTACCGAACGCTGTGTCTGTGACGGTGTAAGCGTTTTTCTCTTTGCGAATACCCTGAGCGGATGTTTTCTTGCCAGCTGTTCGTGTTTGGCGAATGAAAAAATAAGTTCTGCCGTGCTTTCCATGCTTCTCGTGAATATTAACGAAACATTGAAATCTGATATTACTGTTGCGTATGCCCCGAGGATTGCCTCCTTCCTGATTCTTTCTGGTGCATCTTTTTTTGTGCCCTCTACGATGAGGACTACTGCAGGATAATTCTGTGTAAGGTTCTGCAACTGGTTGAACAGCCTGCCGTCAATTATGGAACTCTCGAAATCAGCCCTTGTCTTTCTTTCAATTACAAGCTTTGAGGAACAGATGAAATCACCGAGTTCAAGGGCCTGCCTTTTTACGATTGCACCCGCTTCATCGAAGTAACGGTCAAAGAATTCGCTCTCGCGATAGTCGATTATTATCCTTATCTTTTCCTGTTCCGGACCCTCCAGAAACTGTTGCAAAAACTCACCCGCGCAGGTATTCCCTGATTTCATCAAAACCTATGCTGCATCCTGAGAATTTAATCCTGTAGAGCGCTGCCTCCAGAACCTGTTTTTTCATATCCTCGAATTTGTTGAAAAACCCGTAATCATAGGCAAGCATAACCAGTTCGCTGCTTCTTATAACGTTCATGGAACCGAACATCTCCCTGAACTGTTTGAAATTGTTTTTGTTTATCATAACGTTTATTCCGAATTCCTTTTCAAGATGCTCCTTAAGCCTGAAAGGGGCTTCAATTAACATCCTTGTCGTTCTTTCATCGATAAGAAGGTAGTCTATGCCCACCTGGTGTGCAAGAACAAGCATCTCCGACTCCCCCGCGTGTATGAGTTTAAGCGGCTTTCCCCTTACAAAAAACATGTTATTTGCAAGTTCCATCATGCGCCTTGTTTCTATGGATATACCCGGGTCCTCCACCGCCGTCAGTGTGCCATTTTTTATTGCATTGTTTATCCTCAGCGCAGAAAAAAGAAATCTCTTTATGCCGCGCCGCACAGGATAATCAACCGCCTCCTCCTTTACGGCGGGGGGGATTACGAACTTGATATCCTTTTTTGAGAAGAAATACAGTAAATCCATAAGACAGGATGAGGTAAGTGATATGAGGGAACCTGAATCACAGACTATGTGTTTTGTCATTTCTTAACGTACCTCTTTAATTTTTTCATCCGTTCCTTCGGCCTGACCTCTTCCTTCACACGGTCAAACATCAGGGTGTTCCCAGCGTAGTCCTGAATGTCATGCTTATCCATGCCGCTCATGTCAGAAGCCGTTCCCAGTGACAGACCCTGGGCATACATCGTTGCCGCCAGTTTCAGTCTTCCCTTGGACACAAGGTCCCTGAAAAATCTCTGGTCCACCCTTTCCATCCTGTTTACGCTCTTTTCTATTTTTTTGATAAATGCAAAAAGCTCCTCATCCTTTTTTCCCTGCCTCGTGGCGTTTGCCAGTTCCCTTACCGCCACCTCTATCTCTTTAAGATAGCCATGGTATTCCGGACCTGTAAGCCTGGGCTTGGAGGTTATTTTTGACAGTATGTATGCAACCACAGCAAGTTCAAAGTAGAGTCTACTGGAATTTATCGATGCCTCCTTGATGAGAGCGTCCTTGATTTTTCTGAGCTTCTTGTCCCTTCTTTTTTTGAATGATTCAAGAATCGAGGAAGAAAGATATTTTAGAGAGCTCAAGTGTTCACCTTTATATAAATGTGAATTGACCATGATAGGTTTATAAATATATCATGATCATATCATGACAGTTGCGTGATATTATCGCAATGGTTCGACCCAACAATCACGTCGGTGATGTCAGTATGAAGAATAACAAAGACAAGGTATTTAAATCTAACGTCGGCGGAAGCGCATTCGAAAGTGAACTGAGAAGCGACCTCGAAGAAAACATGGCAAAGTTCAAGGACCCCGTCGTTCTCGGAGAACTGGTGTACAAACTCCTTGAAGAAAGGGAAAATACGAACAGAATACTCAAGAACGTGCTTGCAAGACTCGATGAACTTGAAGGAAAGAGCGCAGGTGTTCCTGTTGAAGGGGAAACATTCCTGCCTGAGATAGACGAACAGATCCTTGCCTTCGTGAAGAAGCAGGAAAAAGTAACTGCTGAAAACGTCAGGAAAAAATTCAAGTATCGAGGAAAAAACGCCGCGTCAGCACGGTTGAACAGACTGTGCAACATGGGCCTGTTAAAGAAAAAACAGGTCGGGAAGAAGGTTTTCTTCTTTCCTTAGTATATTTGGGAATGCTTATCCATGGCAAGGTAGAGAATAGATGTCCACCTCCCGCCTCTCAACCCTCACTCATCCTATGTGGCATCTTTTCTCCCTTATCCTCCCACTCAGAAATCCTCCGACCAGGGGATTTCTACCCTTTTTTTTTTATTTTGAAAAATCAGCGTGAGCCTTATCGCCGGCAAGGACAAAGTTGCAAACTTTGTCCACATTGGAAATCGATAAGATTTACAATACAATCAGAAAAATAGAAAATAAAAATAAGAAAAAAAAAGAATCTACTCTTTCTTCTTAACCTCGAGAACGACTCCTGCTGCTACTGTTTGTCCCATATCCCTGATTGCGAACCTTCCGAGAGGTGCGAAGTCAGAGAACTTCTCTATCACGATGGGCTTGAGCGGCTGGATTTTCAGGACAGCAACATCACCAGTCTTGATGAAATCAACTTTTCCTTCAACCGGTTGTCCTGTCTTCGGGTCCTTTTTCTCAACGATTTCGGTAACCCTTCCTGCAAACTGTGCAGTGTGGATGTGGAATACTGGTGTATATCCAACTGAAATTGCCGTCGGATGGTTAAGCACGACTACCTGTGCAGTAAACTCTGCAGCAACGGTTGGCGGATTGTCTACCGAACCTACTACGTCTCCTCTCCTGATATCCTTCTTGTCAACACCCTTGAGGTTGAAACCTACGTTGTCACCAGGGATAGCTTCGGTGAGTTCCTGGTGGTGCATCTCGATTTTCTTTACCTCTCCCTTTGCACCTGCGGGCATAACCACAACAGACGTGTTCGGCTTCATAACACCCGTTTCAACCCTTCCTACAGGAACGGTACCGTGCCCGGTAATCGTGAATACATCCTGGACAGGAAGCCTGAGTGCCTTGTCCTTTGGTTTTGGGGGCACATCAAACAGGTCTATTATTTCAAGAATTGTCGGACCAGTGTACCACGGCATGTTTGTTGATTTCTTTGTTATGTTGTCCCCTACATAACCTGAAGCTGCTACGAATTTAATCTTTGAGACATCGTAGCCTATACCTTTCAGAAGTTTTTCAACTTCCGCCTTTACCTTATCGTATTCGGCCTGGCTGTAGTTGACTGCATCCATCTTGTTCATGTTTATTGCAATCTGGTTGATACCAAGAACCTTTGCAAGGAACGCGTGCTCCTTGGTCTGTGGCTGGACCCCATCCTTTACCGAAATAACGAGGACTGCTGCATCTGCCTGGGACGCACCGGTAATCATGTTCTTAACGAAGTCCCTGTGTCCGGGGGCATCTATGATTGTGCAGTAGTATTTCGGTGTCTCGAATTCCTTGTGCGCGATGTCAATCGTAACACCTCTTTCCCTTTCCTCTCTGAGGCTGTCCATGACGAATGCGAACTCGAATGTTGCCTTACCGAGTTTTGCCGCTTCGTCCTTCATCTTGTTCATAACCTGTTCGGAAATGGCCCCGGTCTCATATAGGATTCTTCCTACTGTAGTCGACTTACCTGAGTCGACATGCCCTATAAAGATTAAATTCAAGTGTTCCTTCTTTGCCATGTTCTTACCTCCAAATACTCTTATTTACTCTTATTTCATTTTTTACAATTAAAAACGGTGGAATAGTTTAAGAAGCAGGATTTTAAAAAACTTTCCCCCTGAGCCCAACTCCAAATGAGGGAGATGGTACACCAATCGGCTCCATCTCACCTCCCACTCCACCCAAAAAGGGCGGAGGTTAATCTAAAACATAAGTGTTTAAATTGGTTTTTTTGCTTCTCGTAAAATGAAAAACACTCCAGTTTACTTTCTCCCAGTTTCAAGGCAATCCAACGAGTAGAGAATTTAAAAATATTTGGTGTGAGAGTATCTTATGGCCAGGCACAATAAAGAAACAAAGGAGAAATTAAGGATTATCAGACTGGGAATCATAGTTCTGGCACTGATAATAATCGGTTTTGCAGCGGTTCTTCTTTTAAGCGGCGAAAACGGATATGTACCGCCTTTGACAAATGGAAATGGTGAGATACCTTACGAACATTATAACGAAACTGAAAATGAAACAGAACCTGAACAGAATATAACAGAAGTATGTGATGATGATTGTCTTTTGGAAAAGGCTTTGGCTGAGAAAGATACAAGATATTGCGAATGGATGTCAAATTTTTCCCTGACGCTGGCCTGTTATGAAACCATTGCGTTTGACAATTTCGATGCATGCCTTAAAGTTGAAAATGAAAGCCTGCTTTATGATTGTATAGTGGATTATGCCAATAAAACCGGCAATATTTCGATATGTGATTACCTCATATGGGAGGACGAAGCACTCAGGTGCAAGCAGACGTTTGACCCGTGTTACTATTATAACGGAACCGAGCAGAAGATATGCCTTGCACTTTCACATGAAGATGTTTCCTATTGTGAGAATGATAACCTCTGTCTTATGAATTACAGTCTGGAAACAGGAAACAGTTCGATGTGTGAGGAGATAAGCCTTGCGGCAGAAAGACAGGCGTGCAGGTCTTATTTTGCAGGAACAGATATGTGTGATGACCTTGAGGCCCAGGCTGAAAGATATTACTGCTGGCAGCTTTATGCCATAATGTCCGATAACAAGTTGATATGTACCCAGATAGAAACTGTGGATGGTCCTTATGCGGTTGACTGCTTCTCGTATTTTGCAGCAAAAACCAATGACCTGGACTTCTGTAAGCAGGGGCCGCTTGAACTCAACGACCTGTGGGACTGCTACATCAGTTATTCCCTTATTACCGGGGATTTAGCAGGGTGTGACAAGATAAACCGGCTTGCATCCACACATATGTTCGAGTGCTATTATGAATATGCAAAGAAATACGGCAATCCGCATGCGTGCGATTTGATGGACGACCCCAGGTATGCAAAAACATGCTATGTGGGTTCGATAATGAATAATACCAATCTGAACTTCATTTATTGTGCGGATATAGACCAGGAGGTATGGAAAAACAAATGTTATACCGAATCAGCAAAACTTAATGAGGATATCAGCATCTGCAATTTCATAACGCCTGAGCCTGAAAGGGAGATATGCATAAATTCGTACCACACATTCGTTAACGGGAAATCAGATTAATTTTATATGCTGGTCGGCAACAAGATGCGAAACATATCCTGCAAGACCGAAAAGTGCGAATGAAAAATTTGAAACTGTGTACAGCAGGCCAAAATAGACTAATGCGAACAGAAGTGTATGTGTTATTCCCCTGTGCTTTGGCTTAAGATAAGTGATTACAATAGTATACAGACCGGTTATTGCAAGTGCTGATATTATTATTGTCCTCCAGTTTGCAATTATACACCCGACATCTGCATAGCAGATTGAGGAAAGGGAAAAGAACACACCGAAAATGGGGACAGTAATGTCGGCCGCTTTCCTTATTTTGCTCGAATCATGGTCTATATCGGGTGCAAGTGCTGAGATTCCGCCTATTATCGCAGCAAGGAAAATAACGAATATATTTAATTGCAATATAAGTGCAACTATCGCCCCTGCAAATGCACCGATTATGAAATGCGGTCTCCAGTTCATGAATATAAAAAGAAAAGAAAAAATAAAAGACTATTTGATTTTTCACTTAATCTCGAAGCTTGCATAAACGCTTGCGGTTACCTCTATCTGTCCTCCTGAAAGCTCTGTTGATGGAGCCGGTGCCGAGCCCGCTTCGGCATATGCATAGTCGTATGACCTGTAAGTCGGATAGTAATCATAGCTGGTTGATGCGCTGAATGCATCTCCGATAGTTACCCCTAATCCTGTTGCAATACTTTGCGCCTTTGTCTTTGCTTTTGCAGATGCTTCTTCCAAAAGCTGGTTGTTTACAGTGTCCCTTGTTTCAGGCTTGAGCGTAAACGATATGTAGTCCACTTCAGCGCCCGCACCTGCTGCTGCATCAACGATGTCTCCGCCTTTATCCAGGTCGTAAACATTAACCTTAATTGAGTGTGTTGTCTTGTATCCGGTTATTACATAGTCGTAATAACAGTCAGTCTTGCTCGTTTCATTTTCGCAGATATAATGACTTGTCCTTACAACATCCACGGAATATCTGGTTGTTTTTATGTTTTCGTCCTTTATTCCGAATCCGGTCAATGCTGCTTTCACCGCATTTATTTCGGATGCGGTTTCTGTCTGCGATTCCGTCGCATCTTCCGCCTCGTTTTCAACAGTAAAGCTGAGCGTAAGCATATCCGGGTCGACATAATCGGTTGCCATTGCGCTCACATCTATCGTATGTTCGGGGGGAATGCTTGAAACGTAAACATTCGGATTCTCCTCGATATTTACAACAGGCTGCGGCATCGAACCTGCGAGAAAGTATGCTCCTCCAAGCAGTGCTACGCCTACTATAACAGCAAAAACCAGGTTTGAATTCCAAATATCATTTCCGGCCATAATTTAATCACCATTAATTATCTTGAAAAAGAAAGTTTAAAAAGAAAAGTAAATTGTCAGGGATTTGGCTTATTTCCTACACGTCGTATCCCAGGCCCCTCAACTTATATCTTGCAAGCTCTTTGGAATCGATATTGGGTGATTCGTTGAAAATTTTCCATACGTTTTCGGGTTTGAATACTGCTTGTGTTGCACTTACCCTTTCGCGTGAGGGTAATGAAGGATTTTTTGCTGCCTCAACATCGGCTTTTTCAACCAAATCTGCTGGCGGGTCAACCAGTATTGATGAATGGATTCCCCGGCCTCTATCCTGCCCGCCTGTTTTTCCATTAAAATTAACAGGTCCTGCTCTTTTTCCAACCCCTCTTCCATCTGCAGCAGTAATTCTACTCCTATTCATATCAAACACCTCTCAAAAAAATTTGTCTTTCATTAAAAATGATTATTGTGCGCTAAAGTTAATAAACATAAGTATGGTTAGCCTGCTTCTTTTTCCTCAAGCTTGCGTTTTATGCTCTTGAGGCTTACGAAGCTGTCCCTTTCCATTTCATCAAGGCGGAAGGAAATCATGTTCTTCTGGTCTTCAAGCCTTGGGATAAGGACAAATTCAAGAGCGTTAACCCTTCTTTTTGTTTTTTCAATCTCAATAATAAGACGTTTAATCGCTGTTTCTGTTTCAGCAAGTTTGATAACCATGGCAAGAATCTCATCGAAATCCTGGACAGCATTGTCAATCTTTGCACTTGTTCCTGCAACAGAATAGCTGTCAAGCCTTATGAATTCCTTATGCTCCATCTCAACTTCAATAGTAGGAATCTTAACACCCATGACGTTTTTCACTTCAACATCAAGGTCTATATCCTTCCTGAGGTCAAGAGAAACCTTTTCAAGCTGGTGAACAGGATGGTAGAGCTGCGCAACCGCAAGGGAATTGTAACCCTTTGCCATTTTCTGTGCAAGCTCACCCCGTAAATCCTTTGCTTTTTTCAGGATTTTGAAGAATTCAAGGATAAGGGCATCCCTTTTCTGCTTCAGAAGCTTATGCCCCTTTACGGCAAGGGCTATGCGCTCCTTTGTATTTATGAGCTCCATCCTTGTCGGATTTAC
>DAOVFD010000095.1 GCA_030668565.1 Microcaldota archaeon | reverse complement strand
GGGATTGCCTGCAGAATTCAAGGAGCTGAAGAGGGCTGAAACCAAAACAAGGTTTTATACAGCTCCTATATTGCGTGTGCCTATTTCCGAAGGATGCACGGGAAATTGTCATTTCTGCCAGACAAAGATAGCAAGGCCGGTTCTTGTAAGCTATTCAGGGAAAACAATAACCGAATGGATGAATGAAGGAGTACATAAAGGAGCAAAGGAGATACAATTAACTTCGATGGATACAGGTGCTTACGGAATGGACCGCGGAACGAATCTTATTGAATTACTGAAATGCATAAACGGGATTGACGGTGATTTCCTTGTGCGTGTCGGGATGATAAATCCGGGGCATGCATATGCAATGAAGGATGAGCTTGCTGAAATAATGAAAAACGGAAAATTATTCAGGTTTCTTCATGCTCCTGTCCAGTCAGGAAGCGAAAAGGTATGCAGGGAAATGGGAAGAAGGCATACTGTAGAGGATTTCAGGGATGTTGTTTCAACTTTCAGGAAGGAAATGCCAGATATTACGATTGCAACTGATGTTATTGTCGGTTATCCAACCGAAACAGAGGATGATTTTCAGGAGACTGTGAAATTAATTGAAGAAGTGAAGCCAGGTGTTGTAAATCTTTCAAAATTCACCCCGAGGCAATGGACAAAAGCCGCTGAAATGAAGCAGTTGCCTACGGAGATAATAAAGGAGAGAAGCAGGAAGATGAGCGGGATTGTTAAGCGGGTTTGTGCAGATAATAATGCAAAATACATAGGAAAAACTTTGGATGTTCTCGTAACTGAAAAGGGAAAAGGAAGGACCAGGAATTACAAACAGGTTGCCTTTGAACAGGATGCGGAATTAGGCAGCCGGATAAAAGTAAAAATAAAAAAAGTAAATCACGGCTCTCTTTTTGCTCAGTAACCCGGTATTCCGAGGAAGAATCCCTTGAGTTCATCAGCATTTTCGACTCCAATTGTTTTATGGAGAAGTCTTCCTTCAGGAGTTACCCATGTTCCGACATAATCCTCAGTGAAAATCTGTGCATTGTAAGTTGGTGCCTTCTTATAGAGTCCGTATGCCCTGACCACCTGGTCAATGGATTCTCCAGGACCTACGAAAATGTCACCGTAGTCTATAATCATGGTTTTCTTATCTGTGAATGCCAGTGTTACAACGTGAGGTTCCACAGGTGAGTTTACAGTAATTGCAACTGCATTTATCCCGTTCAATCTAAGGAACTCTGCTACTGTTGAGTGAATGCCTGCACATACTGCTACTCCGTCCAGAAGCTCCTGAGGCATTCCTTCATATGTTCCATGTTCTTCATACCACTGGTTATACTCTTTCAGGAAACCAAATATGTCATCGTGACTTGCATTTGCAATGTCTTTTATCGATGTGTTGAAGAAATCCCACTGCATCATTGCCTCCTCGGCCTTGTTTGCATATGCGACCTTACCGAGTGTTCTTGACAGCCATCTTGCAACGGTTATAACTTCATCCTCTGATGCACCTTCACAGCAGTATCTCGAGACAAACTCGTCCATGCTCTCGCTCTCAAGAAGGTTTGCACTTGCCCTGTTCTCCCATCCGATTTCCTGGGGCGTTGACGGCCTGAGGTTGGGGGCGCTGTTGATATCAATCTCAAGGGGTACTCCTCCTTTTCCGTAATGCTCGTATGATGCTGTGTATTGGGTATTGACATTTTCTCCAATTATGAAAAGCTTGAGTCCAGCTATTGCAATGAAACCCGGTCCTCCTCCAAGGCCTTCTCTCCACTGTGTTGCTCCTACGCCTCCCCAGACATAGCCCTTTACTCTTGGAGTGAAATTAAGCAGGGTTCCTAGCTTTACACCATATCTGCTCTGTATAACATCGAAATCCGCGAATGCGCTTCCGTACAGTTCATGGAATTTTACTGCCGCCCCTACTTCTATTCCCTGCCATTGCGGTTTGTAATGCATCACATATGCACTTTTCATCGCATTGTTGGCAGCAAAATAAGACCTTGCGACCGTATAAACGTATAGCCATTTCTGGAAGTTTATCGATAATCCTCCCATAAGGTTGAGATAAATGTCATCATATTTCGGATGGGATAAGGCACCACCGGATATGACTCCGCAATTGAAACCTACGTGCTTTCCCTGATGTCCATAACCCAGACCTAATGAGTGTGTACTATAAAGCCATGAGTTTAGCTGTGTAAATGTAAGCATACCATAATACTTGAGCTTGAATCCGTCCTTTTCGAAACCCGGCGTAACTCTGAGATTAAAGAAAGGAGCTTCAAGGTCCCCGAACATAATTACACCATAACGGACGCCACCCCAGTCCTTGTATTCACCGATTCCTGAAATGGATGAGCCAGCTTCGTTTGCAATGACAACTCCGCCGAGTTTTATTCCTGTCTTCGATTTTGCTTTTGTTTCCTTTTGTGGAAAAGCTATAACAGGGGTTTTATCCACCTCTGTTACTTTTTCAACATCAGTTTTTGGTTCCTCTTTAAGCGGCTCCTCTGTTTTTTTATCAGTTTTTATCTCTTCAGCAAGAGCAGGTTTTGAATTAAATGGATTTACGTCCTTTACAACCGGAGCAAAAGTAAGCGCCGCAGCAGTCAAAGGAACAAGAGCAGCCCTTGCGAGTTTTTTAGTTGCCTTTTTGAACCTACCTTCTGGTTTCTTATTTTCCTCTCTCCTTCTCATTTACACACCCATTGTATATTAAACACTAATATATTTAAAGGCTCACTTATGGTCAAATGTGAAAGAAGAGAAATCATCTGTAAACGTAAACATCAAAAAAAGCAAGTTTTGTGCTGCCGTCATCCTGGACAACTGCCGCAGCCCTCCTCATGTTAACCACTTCGCTGGTATTTTCGGCAACAGGCTGTTCACCGATTGAGGCTGGCGAAGTTCCGTCAAGATAGTTTACCTTTATGTATACGTCATAAGGTGAGGATAGTCTGAGTTTCAGCCAGTCACTGTCAGCAGAAGCACAGGAACCTGCAATATCAATTATATTCTGGTCAACTCTCCGGTCATCCCAGGAAAGCGCAAAACCGAGTTCATCTATCCCCGAACAGGTAGGGCTGCCGTCAGGGGGAATAAAAAGCAGGGATGCTATTCTCATGTTCTCCTTCATTGCATCACTCGTCTGGTAATCAAGGAAAGTTTTTATGCTGTGCCAGTAACTCAGCAGGAGAACTACTGCCATGAGGAATATGACCGCCGCAATTATCGCATCAAAACTGAAGTACTGTCCTTTCATAATATCATCCCGGCAGCTGCGATATTGTAAGAGTGCTGCCATCATTACTTAAAGATATCCTATTCGAACACATGTCGCTTGAAAGTTTCCTGTTGTAATTGTTCACGCATCCGTAATACACGTAATTGTATGCGGGAATCCTGTAGGAATAACTGAAATTTCCGTATGGTCCGGGCCAGTCGATTATGATATTATTTGACATGTTCGGCTCAAAGTAAATACTGTATGGCGTTCCCATTACTGTTCTCGAAAAAGTATAGTTATAAGTGAACCCGGGCCCTCCCTTTACTGCAAGGGTGACTACGTTTGCAAATTCCTCGCCGGTTATCTTTGCTATCCTGTTCTGCTGCATCGGAACCTCTGCACTCTGAACATGACTTATGATTATGAAAACTGCAATTAC
>DAOVFD010000131.1 GCA_030668565.1 Microcaldota archaeon | reverse complement strand
AGAGGGATTGGCGAGAGTAGATAAGGAAAACAGGGTTTTTCCGTCAAACGCAAGACTGGACAAGGCACTCTGCGGACGCGACGAATGGAAAAGCATTTCAGATGTATTTCCCTGCTGGTCCGGGACAATGACCGGCTATGAAAAACCGGGAAAGAAACTTGGCAAATCTATAGTATATACTGATCCAGCCACAAACCAGAGATACGTATTTCCGGTTCCTGAAGATTACAAAGGAGCCAAAGATGCCATTCTTGTTGTTGAGCATCCGGATTACACTCTAGACAGAGACGGAAAAGACCTGGTTGTTGCTGTTCAAAACCTTGAAAACATTAGTTTGATTGAAGGATTCCCATCAAAAGACGGTTGGTATCTGACAGATGCAAAGCATGGTATACCAACGGGAAACGAAGTAGATCCTTTCGATTCCGATGCCAGATATTTGGGGGTTAGAGGTGGTTCAAGAGTGGGTCCTGTTGCCCGCGGCGACTACTACGACCTCGACCACTACTGGCGTTACGTCGTTCTCGATTACTGGCCCTCCGACTGTCGCGGGGTGGCAGTAGAAGCTCCTGCAGGGGGTCCGGAGAAGCAAGCTTCTCCAGCTGTCCAGCAAGCTGAACACGCGCCGGAAAAATTGCAGATTGAAAGAAAAGAAGGAAAATTGATTATCAAAGGAACTCCTGAGCAATTGGATGCAGCAATTAAACTGCTCCAAATAAATGAAAGATGATTGCAAATCCCAACCCTTAAAAACCCGACCTACATAATTTTCTTTGCCGCATTGTTTGGCTAGACTCTCCTATTGGAATTCCGGTAGGCGAATGACGGAGGCAAATTTTATGTATTATATGAATATTATCGAGGATAGGATTCGTGTCCCGCCGGATATGTTTGGAAGCAAGGTAGAGGATGCAGTGTTAAGACTGCTTAGAGAGAAATACGAAAGAAGAATATTCAAGGATACAGGAATGATACTTGCAGCGGACGATGCCAAGGTTGTGGGGGAAGGGATGGTCATACCCGGTGATGCTGGTGCCTACTACACTGTCAAATTCAATGCGTTGAGCTTCATGCCCGTTGTAAATGAGGTTTTCAAGGCAGAAATTAAGGAGATAGTTGAATTCGGTGCCTTTGCATCAATAGGGCCTTTTCAGGGGCTCATACACATATCACAGATAGGCAGGGATAAGTATTATTATGAAAAAAGATCCAAGGCAATAACTTCCAGGGCTGCAAAAAAAAGCATCAAAAAAGGAGACGAGGTTCTTGTGAAAGTGTCTACTGTGAGTCTCAAGCCGTCCACAACAGATACAAAAATAGGTCTTACAATGCGTCCTGACGGTCTTGGAAAAGAGGACTGGCTTTCGAAAGCAGAAAGGAAAGAAGTAAAAAAGAAGGCTGAAAAGAAAGGTGAAAAGAAATGAAGGCTTGTAAAAACTGCAGGATGATAGTATTCTCAAATGAAAAAAAATGTCCGAAATGCGGAGGCGAACTTTCTGAAAGATTTTCGGGCATGATAATAATTATGGAACCGGAGCGTTCCGAAATAGCAAAACTTGCTTCTGTTAATGCAATTGGGACTTATGCAATAAAAGTAAAGTAGGGGAGTGGTTTTGAAAGGGTACTTCGCTTTTCTTATTGTTTTTGCAGCATTTGCCTTGCTGCTTTCTTTAGCCCAGCTCAATCTTAATTCAAAAAGCCACGATACTTCAAAAGCAATCTGGACTGAGAGATTTTACAGGGTTCAAATGAATGTTAAAGAAGTTCTAATCGAAGCGTCAAGAGAAGGTGCAGAAGCGGGTTTCACTGCTTATTGTAAGGTGACGCCCTCAAAAGATTTTAGTTCTCCTGCTGCTTCAATCATAATTAATGAAGCAATAGCAGCAAAGATATCTGCTGTTATATTAGCGGACAGCGACTTTGATGATGAAATAGAAGTGCAGGTTTTATGCAATGATATACCTGCAGAGCTCGGTTCATGCAATTATCTTACTGATTATCCTTCAATGCCGATGGGCGGGACCATGACGTGCGGCCGCGAGCTCAAGAACATGACTCTACGCGACAATGATTTTACCTATACTAAAGTAAAAATAATTCTAACATCTAAAAACGGTCTGCATGAATCAAATGC
>DAOVFD010000022.1 GCA_030668565.1 Microcaldota archaeon | reverse complement strand
ATGATGACCAGGTAAGACTCGCGACCACCCCGGAGATTGCAGAGGGAATAATAAAAGTGAAAAAAGAGGAAGTGAGCTGGCTTCCCGGATATGATGGGGTTTTCGGGGAACTTATTCTTGAGGAAAAAGGCAAGAAAGAAGCTGTCGAAGCCAAACAGAGGAGCCTCAACGAGTTTTAGAATCCGAAAAAAGATTTATAAGCAAGGGAATGAGGTAGAACGAAGCTGCGAAACCGGCCAATGCTCCTGTCAGAAATCTTATCATGTTTGTACTCTCATAGATGAAAGGGAGGAAACCAAGGTCGGTTACAAACTGGACCGTGCCATCAAGTGCAAGAGGTAGTATTGCCATTATAAGATATATCGCTGGGGGGATATTCCGGTCCTCTATCCTTCTTATCAAAGGATATACGAGTGCGCCGAAGAAAAGGAAGACATAAAGCCCGACATCCCTGCTGCACACCGGAAACTTGTAACCCAGGTTTCCATCTTGTTCCGCTGAAATTAATTCCCTGTCATCCGAAACGAAGGTGCCGTTCTGCGGAGTGCAGTCATTTATGTAATAACCGAGTTCATCATGGAAGATACAATATGAACGGGAGAGCTTCTGATGGCAGAGAGGAGAAAAAATACCATACATCGCAGAACCCGTTTCCTCATCTGAAAAGGATATCAATGGAACGGCAAATAGGGATAACGAAAGGATAAACGTCACTGCAAGGTACAAAACGTAAACTTTTTCCTCATTGTTCATAGGATTCTCACCTTTTTACCGTCATAGTAAACAGTCTCCTCAAACCTTGCCCCATAGCTCCTGAAATAGGCGGCAGGCTCAAGGGCAAAAACAGTTCCGAGTATGTTGTCATTGTATTTTTTATTTAACCTGGGAAATTCATGAACATCAAGCCCCACGCCGTGACCTACTGCGTGTATCATTTTCGGAAGTCCTTTATATTTCATAATCTTTTCAGAAAGCTCTGCCAGTTCTTTTCCATTTTCAAGCGAAGGTATTTCGTCAACAATCAAATCAAAAACATCATGCAATCTGCGGTAGAGATTCATTTCACGCTCTGCAGCTTCTGTTCGGCTTACTGCAAAACACCTCGTGATGTCCGAACAGTAATGGCCGACCTTAACTCCATAATCCACAAGGACGAAATCCTCTATTTTTTTATCGGTGCATCTGTGATGCGGAACTGCGGTGTTGGGGCCCGAAGCGACTATCGGCTCGAATGCGGGTTCAAGGCCTTTTTCAAGGGTATTTATCAGAAGCTGTTTTTTGACTTCATTTTCCGTCATTCCTTTTGAAACTTCGAGGGAATCGATCATCTCATTTGTTATTTTGGCTGCCTTTCTTATCTTTTCAACCTCATCTTTTCTTTTTGCCATCCTTTTCGTATAGAATTCGACCGAAGCATCCGCAGGTTTGCAGAATTTACCCAGTTTCCCGAATATTCTTGCCGGAAGTCTGCCGCCATCCACCTTCACTTTTTTTCCTTTCAGTTCTTTTTTCAGGTAAGGAAAGAAATCATCAAGGACGACAACTCCCTTTTTCATCACTTTTCTTGCCCCTTTCTCCTCAAGCTCGGAAACAAGAAGCTTTTTCCTACCGCCCTGCATCAGAAGAAATGAATTGCTGATATCCAATCCTGAGAAATAATAGAAATTGGGATTGCGGGTCTCCCCCCTGTATAGTAATATGGTTTCTTTTTTCATGGGATAATTAACAAAAAGAAGGAATATAAAACGTTTATAAAGAGTTATCGCCATTTATGATATTATGTGTGCTACTGTCCGTGAAGAAAAGAAAAAACCAAGTCCCAGAAGGTCAGCAGCGGCGATGGAAGTCTGGAGAAAAAGAAGGAGGGCGGGTGTTGTACCAAAATTCAGCGGACTTCAGGGAGAGGGCATAGACAAGGAGGGAAACAGGGTTCTTACCAGAAGACTGAACTCCATGGGAATCTATGAGCCTTACAAAGGAGTCGTCAGGGTCCATTTTAGAAGAAATGGCAGGGGTCCTAAAACAATAGTCATCACCGACGTTTACCACGCAGTAAGAATGACAAAGCACATAGAAGAGGGATATGTCAAGGAGCTGGACAAAAACGACAGGATACTCAAAAGCATAAGTATTGAAAACCTGAAACTTGCCAGGGGAGGAAAGAACAGGGAAGGAATAGAAGAGGCAATCAGGAACATCAAAATTATACTGAAATCATTGAAAGGAATAAGGATACCCAAAAAGACTTTTTCAAGGGAACAATTGAAATACGCAATATCTTATCTGGAAGATGCCATAAAGGATGAAGACAGGATTGATGGGAGAAAAATCGGAATGGCATGCGCAAAGATTGTATCATTCAGGACAAGATATGGAAACTGGAGAGACAGAGAAGTAATAGCGATAAAGGAGTATTCAAACCTTAGGGGTTATGGCCTGAGGAAACTAAGGGATGAACGGGTTCTCTTTAACGTATCAAACTGGATGCGCTATCTCAACAAAGAAAAGAAAGGTTTCCAGATGAGAGCGCTCTGGTTACGCGATTTGAAGTTTTCAGATGAGCTGGAAAAACTCGTTGAAAACAAAAGAAAGATGAAACCTGAGAAACTCGGGGAGATGAGCAAGAAACTTTTCGATGCAGGTTACAACAACAAAAAAATAGACAGGGCGTATGAAGCGCTGATATGGAGGGAGGAAAAAAAGGCAAGGAAACTGGTGAAAGAATATATGCTTCTCCTTAGGGTCAGAAACCCGCTTTATATTGCCAGAGAGATGGAAAAGGAAACTGACAAATATTACCATAAAGCTGCCGGATATCTTAAAAGCGCGGCAAAACTTATTGAGAGGAAAATATTCAACAGGGCGGTCTACTGCTTTGAAAAAGCCGCAGAAGGGATAACGGAAAGAGGACCTAAATCTCAAACGTCTTTGAATTTCCCTTCTCAATCTCAACAGTAACAGAAGCAGGTTCTGTTGAAGCGGGATAAACAAACTCTATTTTTTCGCCTTTCTTTATGTCCTTCCTCTGGAAGTTTATCTTCTCATTTCTGCCGAATTTGCCCAGAATATCTACATTTGCTATATCCTTTTTTGCATCCAGAGTGAAAACGGTCTTGTCCCCCTCCACTTTCCTGTTGCAGCTGTATGGCCTGTTGAAAAAGAAAAGCAGTATTATTATGAAAATGATTGCGAAAACGATAACGAAGGCGAGCATTACTTCGATAAATCCTATTTCCATTTTAAACGTACCCCAGTTTCGTTTTTCCCCTGAGCGAGATTACTTTTATACCGTTATCTTTAAGTTTCTTTTTAAGTCTGATATCATTCGTGCAGACTATCGCTCCTGTTTTTTCGGAATAATCCTCAATCCACGTGTCCACTGGTTTGTTTGATTCTATAACTTCTATGCGGTTTCTGTTTGCGTCTATGATTTTCAGGGCAAGTCTTGCACCCGCACCTTTCTTTCCTGCGTTTTCAACTATCTTTCCAAGCTCCCTGAGCGTTTTGGAGGTTATCACAAAGTAATGGTTCATATCTATGAGATACTCGAGTTCCGTGAAAATATCTATCCTGAACTGGTAGGGAATAAGGAAAAAATTGGTGTCTATTATGACTGCTCTGGGCGGCATGCTTTTGATTAGAATGTTCCAATTAAAAAATGTTCTGCCCAATGTGATATAACTTTTTTTCAGGCGTGGAATCTATGATGGACGAATACGGGAGGATGTTAAAAGACGGCTTGCAAAAGGCTTATGCTGTCGCCACAGAGGCAAGAAAAAAAGGTTATGACCCGGCAGATGATGTAGAGGTAAGGATAACAACGGATGTGGCAGCACGGGTTGAAAACATTGTGGGGCCGCCGAATATAGCCAGGATAATCAGGGAAATGGAGGCAAGCGGGATTTCACGGACTGACATAGCCTTTGAAATCGCAAAGAGGATAGCTGCAGGAGAAATATTCAAGGCGAACAGGGAATACCTGATAGAGCAGGCGGTGAGAACCGGTGTGGGAATACTAACCGAAGGTGTGCTTGTTGCACCCACTGAAGGAATAGCCAGGGTCAGGATAAAGAAGAATCCCGATGGAAGCGATTATGTTGCGGTTTATTATGCCGGACCGATAAGAAGTGCGGGAGGAACGGCAGCCGCATTGAGCTTGGTGCTTGCAGATATCGCGAGAAGAACCGCAGGCGTAGGCGATTACAGGGCAACGGACTCGCAGGTGGAAAGATATGTTGAGGAAATAGGTGTTTATGAGGCAAGGGTGACTCACTTACAGTATTATCCCCCTGAGGAAGACATAAGGACGATAGTGAAAAACTGTCCTGTATGCGTCAACGGGGACCCTACAGAAGAGATAGAGGTTTCAGCATACAAGGGGGTACCGGGTGTTGAAACAGACAGGGTAAGAGGGGGGATTCCTCTTGTAATATGCGAGGGTGTTGCACTTAAGGCAGCCAAAGTACTGAAATATACAAGAAGGCTTAAACTGGGCTGGAGCTGGCTTGAGGATATCATAAAAATAAAGGCAAGGGCGGACAGGATAGAGATAAAACCCGATAATACCTATCTTGACGGGCTTGTTGCAGGAAGGCCGGTGTTCAGCTATCCCTCCGTAAAAGGAGGATTCAGATTAAGATACGGAAGAAGCGAAACCAACGGACTGATGGCCAAGAATGTGCATGTAGCCACAATGGCGCTTCTGGATGGTTTTCTCGCTTACGGAACACATATGAAGATTGAAAGACCCGGGAAGGGATGTGTTGTTGTTCCACATAACGGAATAGAACCGCCGGTTGTAAAATTGTTTAGCGGAAGAGTGATGAAAGTACGTTCGGTTGAAGATGCTGAGGACATAAAAAATGAAGTCGAAGAGATACTTTTTCTTGGCGACCTTCTTTCCACCTATGGTGATTTCCTCAAATCAAATCATCCGCTGATTCCTTCAGGATACTGCAGGGAAATATGGGAGGGAGAACTGAATGAAAAAGGAATCCCGGTTCCTGCAGGGATGGATGCACAGGCGGCATTTGAATTCTCAAAAAATCATGATGTTCCACTGCACCCCGATTTCACTTATCCATGGCATGACCTAACACCTCCGGAAATCAAAAGACTTGCAGAATGGATTAAAAATGCAAATCTCACCTTTGACGGAAGCAAGCTGAAAACCCTTACGATGCACATGGATAAACAGGCAAAAAGAGCGCTGGAAATGCTTCTTGTGGAACATCATGTCAAGGATGAAAAGGTAATACTGGATGGAAATGCAGGTTATACCGTTCTGGCAAGCCTCGGAGCAATAAAGGACGGGAAGTCGGACCTGTCTGAATTCGAAAGAAAATGGAACGAGGAAAAAGAAGTGCTGAAACTTGTGAATGAACTTTCCGGGATAAAGATAAAGGCGTGGGCTCCCACCTATATCGGCGCAAGGATGGGAAGGCCCGAAAAAGCGAAAGGAAGGGAGATGGCAGGAAAACCAAACGTTCTTTTCCCGACAGGTTCGTTCAGGAACAGGAGTCTTTCCAAGCAGTTCAGGATGCTCAAGGAAAAAGACATGGATAAAACAATAAACATCGAAGTTTCAAGATTCAGATGCGAACAGTGCGGAAGAATCACGTTCTACAGAAGGTGTCATGAGTGTGGCGGAAGGGCGAAGGAGGAAAGAATCTGCCAGAAATGCGGCAAGGCTGTGGAAAGCGATATCCATTGTGATATGAAAACCGTCCAGTATGACAGGCGGCCTGTAGAACTCATAACCCTCTTCGATAAGGTAAAGACAGACATAGGTGTCATGCCTGAAGAAATAAAGGGTGTCAAAGGACTCTCGAACGCAAACAGGATTCCGGAGCGCCTTGAAAAGGGATTCCTGCGTGCAAAGTACGGTGTTTATGTTTTCAGGGACGGAACCAGCAGATTTGACGCTACGGACGTAACAATGACCCATTTCATTCCGAAAGAGATAGGTTTATCTGTTTCTGAAGCCAGGAAACTGGGTTACCTGAAAGACCATAAGGGAAATGAACTTAAGGACGAGAATCAGATGGTTCCGCTGTTCCCCCAGGATATAATACTATCAGAAAGTGGAGCGGAGTATCTGATGAAAGTCGCCAGTTTCATAGATGATATGCTAATCAATCTCTATGGTATCAAACCATTTTACAACATAAAGAGGAAAGAGGACCTGCTAGGGCATCTCTGTCTCGGACTCTCACCGCACACAAGTGCTTCCGTTATATGCAGGATAACCGGATTCACAAAGGCCAATGTCGGTTACGGACATCCTTATTTTCACACAGCAAAAAGGAGGAACTGTGATGGCGACGAGGACAGTATTATGCTTTTGCTTGATGCGTTGATAAATTTCTCAAGGAAATATCTTAATGAAAAGAGGGGTGGGACAATGGATACGCCGCTTGTACTGACCACCAGGATAGAACCGAAAGAAGTTGATGACGAGGCGCACTGTATAGAACTTGTTTCCTCATACCCGCCTGAGTTCTACAAGGCTGCTGAAAAAATAACTCCGGCAAGCGATGTGAAACTCAAAACAGTCAAGAACGTACTGGGAACTGAAGAACAATATGAGTTTCCCGTAACGCATCCGGGTACAGTATTCAGTGGAGGCAACACAAGAACAACTTACGTAAAGCTGGAAACAATACCGGAGAAGATAGCAACCCAGTTCGGCCTGCAGGAAAGAATAAGAGCAGTCGACAAAAAAGATGCTGCGGACAGGCTTCTAATGAGCCATTTCATTCCTGATTTATACGGAAACCTAAGGTCGTATTCCAGGCAGACTTTCAGATGTGTCAGTTGCAATACGATATACAGGAGGCCCCCCCTCTCAGGAAGATGCACGAAATGTGGGGGGAACCTGCTGCTTACCATAAACAAGGGAGGCATAGAAAAATACCTTCAGATATCCAAGGGTATAGCTGAAAAATATGAACTTTCGGACTATACAAAACAAAGACTGGAACTCATAGAAAAAGAGATAAAATGCATATTCGAAGATGAAAAAAACAAACAGATGGGATTGTCGGATTTCCTTTGATTTTTTAAACATTCGGGGACAAAGGTGAAAACATGGACGTTAAAAAAGTAACAGAGAAGACAATAAAGGAAGGCGGGGTTCAGGCAATGCTCTACTTTGACCTGCATGCAGCATCAAAAGAGGCGGCGCAGCAGCTCGGCACTGGATTTGTGAATCATCTGATTAAAACCCCCGGAGTGATTTATGCACTTGCGGAAATAGACGAACCGATAGGTGGAGAGGAAGGAAAGAATTATTCGACATCAATAGCAGTAAAGATACTTACCAAGGATTTTCTCACTCTTGCTTCGCTTTGCCTGACTCATAGTCCTTTCAACGTTGAAATCCTGAAGCCCGATGGGATACGGCTTCCGTTAAATGAAGT
Organism: Microcaldota archaeon; assembly: GCA_030668565.1. Classification (GTDB taxonomy): domain Archaea; phylum Micrarchaeota; class Micrarchaeia; order Anstonellales; family Bilamarchaeaceae; genus JAVZJR01. Next base: position 5,012 of record DAOVFD010000022.1, on the reverse strand, counting down.
GCATGAGCTTCTGGGAATAATGGCCGCAGCAACCGCTGAGTACAAGAAATACATTATATCAAAGATAGCAAAGCCGGAAGAGCTTGAGGAAATGCAAAGACAGCTTAAGATAAGGGCAGAACTCGGTAAAAAAATCCTTGAAAAGAAGAAAGGTGAGGAATAGATGGAAGAAAGAAAGTTCATTAAAAGCGGGATACCCGGCCTTGACAGAATACTAGGTGGTGGATTTCTCGAAAAATCAATAGTGACCATAGGGGGTTCCACAGGTGCAGGAAAAAGCACTTTTGTAATGCAATTCCTTTACAAGGGCGCCACTGAATTCAATGAACCTGGACTTTACATTTCAATAGAAGAAAGCAAGGAATCCATGCTTTTCCATATGAGCGGCTACAAATGGGAGATAAGAAAGGCAGAGAAGGAACAGAAACTCGTTTTTCTTGATTACCCTGTTTATGAAGTGGACCAGTTCCTTCAACAGTATGGTGCTATCCAAGAGATAATAAACACTGTTGGAATAAAGAGAGTTGTCATAGACTCGATTATGCCGATTGCACTTTATTTTAGCAGTGAAGATGAGAGGAAAAAAGGCTTCCTCAAATTCATAGAAAACGTCAGGAAATGGGGTGTGACCACCCTCATAGTTTCTGAGGATACAACAGCATCCAGTATGGATGATATTCCCAACACCACCTATGGAATAGAAAGCTTTACTGACGGCTGGATTAACATATCCTACAAATTCGACCCGAAGAAAAAGGAAAGAGTAAGAATGATAGAAGTGATAAAAATGAAGGGTGTGCATCATTCCATGAAACTCTATCCCGTGGCTGTTGGCAAGGAAGGATTCAAGGTTTTGGTGAAAAAATAACAGCCCAGACTTTTGTTTTTTCTTCTAACTCATTCTCAAAAACAATTATTCTTTTTTTCTTGTATTTTTTTGTTTTTTCCTTTGTCGGGTTTTTCAGTATAACATCATGAACTCCTGAAGCGTCTTCCGAACCGGTTACAATTCCAACCAGAAGACGCTCATTCCATTTTTCTATCGGAAGTTCTGTAGGCAAGTGCAACACGACTCGCGCTTTTATTTTCAAAAGGCGTTCAGCCATCTTTTCATTATCACATTCAACCTGGATATGAACAAAATAAGTCATCTTGTCATAAACATCAAAATTGGCTACGTTCCCTTTTTTGAGATTAAGGTCAATTAAATGCAGAAGAGTATATTGCCCGCCTAGTTTCTTTGCAACCTCCACAGCATTTCCCAGAAGCCGCAAAATACCATTCTGTTTTACGTAAAACTGCTTGTCTCTGACATAAAGGAGAGGAATCCGTATCATGTTTTCAGCTTTTTTGCCAGTTGTTCCTTTGAGAGGGATTCTTCCTTGCCCGTTTCCATATTCCTGAGAGTAAATCTTCCTGAACTAAGTTCCCGCTTTCCTACTATGATTGCATACTGGATTGAAAGCGAGTTTGCATAATCGAATTGTTTTCTGAGATTTCTTTCATTCAGATCGGTTTCGGCCAGTATTCCGTTTTTTCTCAGATATGCCGCAAGATTAATTGTATCCTTGTAAAACTCCTGTGTCGCACATGCAACAAAAACCCTGCTGTATGTTTTTTTTCTGCTTTTTTCTTTTTCCATCACCAGTTTGATGAGTCTTTCTATCCCCACAGAAATGCCGGTTGCATAGTCGGCCCTTCCATAAACGGAAAGAAGAGTATCGTATCTCCCTCCTGCCATTACTGTTCCGATATCCTCACTGAGTTTTATTTCAAACACCGGACCGGTATAGTAGCCGAGTCCGCGTACCATTGAAAGGTCTATTTCAACAGGAAAATCGCAAAATGAGAGTACCTCTTCAAGCTCCTTTACCCCTTCCCCGCTTATTTTTCTTACACTTTCAAGTTTTTCCTCGTTTGTCCTGTTGTTTGCCGTATATTCAAGAAGTTCTTCTGCCCTCACTCCCAGAACATCCCTGAGACCTTCCTCAACTTCATCCTCTCCTATCTTGTCCATCTTGTCAAGTATGCGAAATACCTCCTTCTTTTCTTTTTCAAAACCCACTTTTTTCGCAAGCGCATCCAGTATTTTCCTGTTGTTCAGCATAATCTTCGGTTCCTTGAACCCGAACTCGTTGCAGAGCTCGTTTGACATGACAAGCAGTTCTGCATCTGCCCTCATGCTCTTTGTTCCTATTATGTCAACGTCCGCCTGGTAGAATTCCCTGAACCTTCCCTTTTGAGGTTCCTCTTTTCTCCATACAGGACCGACATAATATCTCTTGAATGGCCTTGGGAAATCGGAATTCGCCGCAACCCTTGCAAGAGGAACGGTAAGGTCGAACCTTAGCGCGAGTTTCTCATCCTTAAGAACAAAAATCTGCTTGTCTATCTCTTCGCCTGCCTTTGCCCTCAAAGTATCCAGATATTCCATTGCAGGGGTAGCCATGGGCCTGAATCCGTATTTCCTGTAAATAGAAATAATCCTGTCCCTGACTGCTTCGCGGACAATCATCTCTTCCGGCGGGAAATCCCTCATTCCCTTTGGTGTAAGTTTCATAATTATCACTTGCTAAGCGTTTATACATAAGAAAATATAAAAAAGAGATTATGCTGAACTGTTTCTCCTCTTTTCCTCAATTTTTCCGTTGGCTACAACCCGCATTGCGGTTGCCGCCTCAACGGCCTTTTTACGGATATCCACGCTACCGGCACCGAGTGCTGTTTCCTTAAGCGCATTCAGCACTGTCCCCATTCCCAGCTTTTCGACATATGTTTCAAACCATTCACGAAGAGACAGTGGTGGGGTCAATTTATCTATCAGAATCTTACCTATCGCTTTCTTTGCAGCCCGCTGGATATCATCTGTCTCGTAATCATTGAATGCCACCTCCTTCAGTGTCCCAAATGCGGCAGGGTCACCTATATCGCCAAGACAGTTCGCAACATTGAAGCGGATATCCCCTGCTTTCTCGAATTCGTCAAGTTCTTCCTCTGGGATAGTTGCAAGGGATTTGTCTGATGACCTCCTGCCTTTGAAATTTTTTCTGATAATCGAGCTTCTGGCCTCTCCGGTTTTTTTGATTTCATCCACGAGAATCGAAACAACCTTTTCTCCGTTTTTGGATTTCCCCAGCTCAATAAGTATGTCAGATGTGATTCCCCGGGCTGAATACGATTTTTCCATGTCACCGAGAATTTTGACTAAAGCAGAGACAACTGCTTCTCCTTTCCCTGATTCTGCCAGTTTGATAATGGTTTCATGTGCATCCTGATTTTCAGGGTGTTTTTCCGGCTCAGAAATAATTTTTACCAGCTCACGGACTTTTTCCTCTGTACCCCACTTCTCCTTAAGCTCCTGGATTTGGGTTTGTTCTTTTGCTTCCAGTGGCTCGCTGGCGTGTTCAGTACTTATTACTTCTATAGACAGGGCAGAAGGTACGGTTGCCTCGATTTCCAGAGAAATATGTTCAGAACTCCTAGGGGGTGGCTTGCTTGCAGTCTTGCGTATTTCTTCAAGCTCTCCGCTGATTTCCTCAATCGGTTCCGGACCGTATTTCTTCAATCCTTCAAGCAGGAGTTTTGTTGCCCTTTTGCCGACATTGAATTCCTCTATCGCCTGCGCATTTACGAGTTCGGACAACGCCTCTTCACCCATATCCTTTATTTTTTCAGTATTGTTGAGTATAAGGTAGCAGAGCACCTTTGTTTTTGTGTCAACATGAAGACTGGCGTCTTTTTCTAGAGAGCGCACAATGGCCTCTGCTGTACTGGGGCATAACTTGTTTTCATTCTCGAGCCTCTTCTTGAACTTTCTTGCAAGTCGCCTGAAAGGAACATTAATCAGAGTGCTCCCATTGCTCTTTGGATTGATTTTCTTTATCTCCTGGCGCATATCTTATCTTAGAAACAACGATCTTTTAAATATTACCACAATTCAAAACAACTATTTAAACATGTAAGGGAAAAACAGTCCATGGATGTTCTGAAAAAGGTGCTTCTTGAGATTGAGCCTTCTGAGAAAGAGGCAAAAGAAGTAAGGGAATTTGCCAGTGCGCTTATTAAGATACTGAAAAGATATGCCGGCAAAAGAGAGGTGGTGCTTGCAGGCTCCATAGCAAAGGGAACCTACCTCCGAGAAAGGGCAGACATAGATATATTTGTAATCTTCAAAGAAAAAATCCCTAAGATGAAGATGAAAGAACAGCTTGAAGAAATAATGATGGGTGCATTTCCAGGAACACGCTATCAGATGAATTATGCAGAACATCCGTACATCCGGTTCCGCATAAACGGAAGAAGAGTAGACCTTGTCCCTGCATATAAGATGAAGACTGGTGGAGAGAGGCTGACTGCAGTTGACCGTTCCGTATTGCATACTAGGTACATACTGAAAAACCTTAAGAAAAAACAGAGAGGAGGAGTACTGCTACTAAAACAGCTGCTAAGGGCAAACGAACTTTACGGGGCTGAGATAAAAGTTGAAGGATTTTCAGGATATCTTTGTGAACTTCTTATTCTGAAATACGGAAGCTTCAGGGGATTGATGAAAAAAGCGGTTAAATGGAAGCTTCCCGTCGTCATTGATTTGAAAAAATATTACAAACTGAAAGAGCAAAAGGAACTTCCGAAGAAATTCGATTCAGAATTTATTGTGATAGACCCGACGGACAGGAACAGGAATGTGGCTGCGGCCCTTTCAGAGAAAAACCTTAAGAAATTCATTTCTCTCTGCAGGCAATTCAACAGGAAACCGGCTGCTGTAATGTTTTTCAGGATTCCCAAAACCTTCGTGGATAAACTAGAAAGGGAAAAGAAACAATATTTTGTTTATGCTATTGAGCTCCCAAGGCCGAGAGTTGTTGATGATGTGTTGTGGGGGCAGCTTAAGAAACTGATGAAGCAACTGCAGCATGTAATGAAGGAGTACAGACCTTCGGAAACATTTGCAACCGTAAGCAAAAAAGTAAAAATTGCGATTCCGCTGAAAGAGGAGAAAAGTTCTGAACTGG
>DAOVFD010000111.1 GCA_030668565.1 Microcaldota archaeon | reverse complement strand
ATAGGGATCTATGCTTATTCTTTCCAATACATGCACTACTCGATTTTTCAATTCATCATTTAAGGAATTGAAATCTTTATCGCCTTTCTTTGTAAAAACTATATTGTACATCTGTTCACTTTTTGAGCTTCTTTTTTATTTCGTGAAAACTGACAGTTTTTCCCTCTTTATACTCCTTTCTCGCTTCTTCCAATTGTTTTTTGAATTTTGGATTCAAATCCATGTGGTCTTCTATTAAATCTTCTATTACCTCCTCGTAACTCTCCCCTTCAACGAATTTCATGGAATCCAACATGCCCTTAACTCTTTGAGATATTTTTATTGTGGTATACATAAGTATACTTAAGTATAATAAGGTTTATAAAGGTATACTAAATCAGCTCACAATCCTTTCTGCAATCTTATCTGCATCAAAGATTTCCAAATCTTCGTATTTCTGGCCTGTCCCTATATATATTATAGGCACACCTGTCGTTCTTGCAACCGAAAGAATTGTTCCTCCTTTTGCATCACAATCCAATTTGGTTAATATTACTCCATCAACGCCTAATTCCTTGTTGAAAGAGGAAACCTGTTCAATCAAAGCCTGTCCTGCAATGCTTTCTCCGACATAAATCTTCAAATCAGGCTTTATTACCCTGTCCATTTTCTTCAGTTCATTTATCAGATTGATATTGGTGTCCTGCCTTCCTGCGGTATCAATTAAAACAGCATCAATTCCATGGGCTTTTGCATAATTCATTGCATCATAAGCAACGGATGCGGGGTCACTTCCGTAGTCCCTCTTTATCATCTTGACTCCGAGCCTGTCCGCATGGATTCCTATCTGTTCAATGGCAGCAGCCCTGAAAGTATCCGAAGCTGCAAAAACAACACTCAAACCGTTATCCATAAGCAGTTTTGCAACCTTAGCTATCGAGGTAGTTTTTCCGGCGCCGTTTATTCCTAAGAAAACAATCTTAACTGGCTTTTCCCTATTTTTCACAAATTCAACAACGTCTATCTTTTCCCCTTCCATGACTTCTACGAGAGTATTTTTTATCTTCTGTTTTATTACTTCGTCAAGCTTTCCCTTCTCAACCTTTGCACCAATCAATTCATCCCTCAGTTTCTCTATTATTTCCTGTGAAACTTCCATCGAAACGTCGCCTTCAAGAAGTTCAAGTTCAAGATTATCCAAAAGCTCCTTTACATCCGCCTTTTGTATTTCAACTTCTCTTGAAATAAGGCTTTTTACAGCACTGACAACACTGAGCTTTATTTTTTTCTCTTCTTTCGGTTTCTCGGCAGGCGGTCGTATCTCTTTTTTTGGTTCGGGTGGTTTCGGTACTTCTTTTACTTCTGGAGGCTTCAGCACCTCTTTTTTCACTTCAGGAACCGGTTTAGGAACCTCTTTTGGAGGTATTTCCTTTTTCGGTGGAGGCGCAGGCTTCGGAACTTCCTTCTTGACTTCAGGTTTCGGTATTTCAACCGGTTTGGCTACAGGTTTTGGTTTTTCAACTTTTTCTACTTCAACAGGTTTTGGTGGGGGTTTTTCTATTTTCTTCTCAGGAGGTTTTTCTTCTATTTTTGGAGGTACTTCCTTTACCTTCTCCTCTTCGACTTCTTCAATTTCTATTTTTTCTTCTACGATTTCTTCCTTGGCTTTTTCAGGCTCTTTCTTCTCCTCCTTCTTTATAATCTTGTTTACGAAGCCGCTTATCTTCTTTTTAAGAATGTCAAACATGGCTATCAGCGATAATCCTCACCGACAGATTCCTCAACCTGCTTGTCTATGATTATCCTCTTTTCAAGCTCTTTGAGCTGTCTGGAAACGATTTCCAGTCTACCGGATATGTTTTTGAATTCCTCCGTAAGCCTTTTCACTGCGGTCTTTGTCATCTCCACCCTTCTTTTCATTCTTTCAGCTGCTGCCGAAGAATTCATCTCGGTAAGATAACCCCCGCCTACCGGAACCAGTATCTTGTCCTCTTTTACCTCTCCTCTTATGTAGGAGCCACCTCCCATGGGTATGAGGTTTTCACCTGTCTTGAGTGATTCAAATGTTCTCAGGGCATTTGTAAGGTCAAGCGAGGTCAAGGTAACCTTCTCTATTTCCCTCTGGAGTATTGAAAGCTGTTTTCTGTAAAGTCTTACTTCGTATGCAAGGCGGGTATAAGTCTCCTCAAGTTTTCCATCAGTCATCTTTTAACCTCCTCAATCTTCACAATGTTTATCATGCTTCTCTGCAATCCGTTAAGAGAGCCGAACAGCGCATAAACTTTATTCCTGGCGTCATTCTCGCTCTTAGCATCCACCGTTTTAAGGAACTTTCTTCTTTCCGAACCAAGCTTCATATCTCCCGAAACAGAATACTTCATTACCATCACCTCATTCAATGAGTCCCAAGGCCTCCACAACCCTTCCCATCTCGAAAGCCGTCGTGTTAGCCCCGCTAATATAACCCTTACTGTTAACGATAACACCGAAAGAAACGAAGCCCACACCCGTGTTGACCGTTCCTCTTTCACCACTTACTTTCAGCGCAGAACCGATTTCCTTCATTTCATCTTCCGTGGCCTTGTAATTCGCCAGGAATCCCCTGTTTGTCGTTACACAGCTGCTTCCAACGGTGCTGTAACCTCCAATCCGCATGGGGACAAGTTCGACCCCAAACACATCCTCCATTTTCTTTATTTCCGCCTGTGAAATGTTCGGGTTGATTATCCCGCCTTTGTCGTTCACAGCGATGTTGTTTCCGTTGGCATTATACTTGCTTTCCGAATGATATACATTCATCCCGAGTTTTTTAATGCTTTTCACTTCTTCATCCGTGGTTATGTTTGGCAATATCATTCCATTGTTGTTCATTGCAACGTATATCCCCAGCAGATTCGATTCACCCACACACGTCCTTATCACTTTCGTATCCAGGTCCTCCATACTCTCTTCAAGTTCTTTCGGACTGTCTTTTGGAATCAATGTGAGGCTATCATTCGTTTTTATGAGCATTCCTAGCCAGGGATTGCCGTAATAGTCGCATCTTTTCATCGTAATCTCTCAGGTTTCCTTGCCGTGCGCGAATTTTCTCTTTTTGGCTTCCTCTATCTTTGCCTCTTCGTCCTTTATTGCCTTTTTCGATTCCTTCTTTGCCATTGCAGCCTCTGCCTTCACTGTCTGCTCTTTCTTCAGCTCCTTTTCCTTCTCTTCGACTTCTTTTTTCTTCTTTTCCCCCTTTGGTTCCTCCTTTTTCTTTTCCACCTTGGGCT